>DATGSD010000285.1:0-6573 GCA_035302965.1 Burkholderiaceae bacterium
GCAGGCTTTTTCCGGCCGTCGTTGTTCGCCCTTTTATCGTCCAACTCGCCTCGTCGCCCTCGTGCTGCGCGGGCATGCCATCAAGCAGGCGCACAAATAAAGGCAAACCAAATTGCCCACTTATTTGCCTATGGTGGCGAACAAGACCAAAAAGGTCGATGTACTGATTATCTGTCATTTTATATCGTTAAGCTTAGCCCCTGGCTAAACCTAAGGCAAAACTTAGCTAAAAGCAAAGAAGCCGCCAATTGACAAAGCCGCTAATAATACCAAACTTTTCTGCCCGATTACAAAACCAAAAGCAGCTTGTTACCTATACTGGCGCACCCTTATTTCGGCAAGCAACGTAAAGCCTAAACCCTTAGTGGTTATCGGCAAAGCACAAGCTAAAATACGGGTTAAATAATTAAAATTTAGCGATTATCTAAAGATCAGAAAACATTTAACTATAACCTCTTCCTACTTTTAAGGTCAAACTACGGCCTCGCAAAAACCACGCCAATCATGCAACTCATCTTAGCTTCACGCTCTCCTTACCGACGCGAACAATTGGCTCGCCTCGGCATTCCGTTTCAGTGCATACCGGCCAACATTAACGAACAGCCTAAACGCGCTGAAGCGCCCCCAACACTTGCGTTACGGCTAGCCACCGAAAAAGCGCTGGCCGTGTCAAAGCATCACCCAAACACCCTGGTTATCGGAGCCGACCAAGTCGCCACGATTGACGGCACCCCCTTAGGCAAACCAGGCAGTCTCGAAAACGCACGAGCACAACTGAAAAACCTTGCTGGCAAAACCGTGCAATTTCATAGTGCTATCTGTGTAACCGATGGCCAAACAACTCGTAGCGACAACGTCATCACCCTTAGCACCTTTAGACCGCTCAGTGAAACAGAAATCAACTGTTATCTAGAACGCGAAGCCGTACTCGACACCACCGGTAGTGCAAAAGCAGAAGGATTGGGCATCGCCCTTATGCAATCCATTCAAAGCGATGACCCTACGGCTATTGTTGGCTTACCGCTTATTGCGCTTAGTCGTTTACTGCGCGAATTTGGTATTAACCCAATCACCCATCAACACACTACCCCATGACCTCTACCCAACAACCCCTTCGTCCTCAAACCGGCATCTTGCACCTGATACCCGTTGGCCTAAGCGATGCCCCGATCAATGTTTGGCAGCCTGAAGCCTTAAAGCAAAGCCTTGCGCCATTAACAACATTCATTGTCGAAAACGCCAAGTCGGCACGTGCTTTTTTGAAACAAACGGGTATTAACACACCCATACAAGAAGTTAAGCTTCATGTGCTAAAACGCGACACCAAGGTGGCAGACATCGATAACTGGTTAAGCCCACTTAAAAACGGCGTCGATATCGGCTTACTGTCAGAGGCCGGCTGCCCAGCCGTAGCCGACCCAGGCGCCCAAGTGGTTGCGCGTGCTCATCAAAAAAACCTTGGCGTTAAACCCTGGACAGGGCCATCATCGATTTTGTTAGCTCTTATGGCCAGTGGCCTCGATGGCCAACGCTTTGCCTTCCATGGTTATGCCCCTATAGACGCTGCAGCACGAGCGACTACTCTTAAAAACTGGGAAGCTGATTCGAGGCGCCACCAACAAACACAAATACTCATTGAAACGCCCTATCGCAACCGTGCTATGTTTGACACCTTACTCGAGGTTTTAAACCCCAACACTCGGCTTTGCCTAGCTTGCAACCTTACTGGCGATAACGAGTTCATAACAACACGCACCGTTGCCAATTGGAAACAAGTCACTCAGCCCGATTTACATAAACAACCATGCATCTTTCTATTTCTTGCTTAGCTTTAACCAAGTCTATAAGCATTCGCGCTAAGCGTATGCCTCAAACAGGTCGGCTGCTTGCTGTCGTTGCAGTAACGTTGCTTGCCGCCTGCAGCACCCCTGGCCCCTCGGGCGCTGGCTTATCGATACCCATCAATACTGACATCGTCTCAACCGCACAAGACAGCCGCGTTAAAATCGTTGTTCTGCATTACACCGCCGCCAACAAGCAGCGGTCGCTTGACCTCTTGTCGGGGCCATCAGTTAGCAGCCATTACCTAATTACCGACGAAAACCCACCGCAGCTTTATCAACTCGTCGACGAAAACCGTCGCGCCTGGCATGCCGGCGTTAGCGAATGGTATGGCCGCCCACACGTTAACGATGTCTCGATTGGCATTGAAATTGTTAACGCCGGCGGCTCTCCCGGAAACTGGGCCTCTTATTCTCCCGAGCAAATCCAGCTATTAATCGATTTACTGCGAGACATCGTCGAACGACACGAAATCAAACCTGAAAACATTGTGGGCCATAGCGATATTGCACCACAGCGTAAGCTTGATCCTGGGCCGCGCTTTCCGTGGGTGCAGCTGGCTCAAGCTGGCTTAGGTCGCCGGCCCGAACCGACCTTAAGTGCACATTTTCAAGCACAATTTGAAGCCGACGGTTTACCCGATGTTCAATGGGTACAAGAACGGTTAGAACAACTCGGCTACCCCATCGAAAAAACCGGTCAATGGGATAAGCAAAGCCAAAATGTATTAGCCGCCTTCCAAATGCATTACCGTCCGGCACGTTACGATGGGCAGCTCGATGCCGAAACAGCTGGCCTGTTAAAGGCCCTGGGGTACGACTAGGCAAAATTTATTCTTGTACAGAAGTCTGTGAAATAACCCGTTGGCGCAACCAATCGTGAAGCTGCGGCACAGTGTCAACAATAGCCAAAGGCTGAGACTCTTTTAAGGTTTCGCGGTCGTGAGCGCCATAACTAACCCCCAAGCCATCAACCTGGGCATTATGCGCCATTTGAATATCGTGCGTCGTGTCGCCCACCATCAGCATCTGTTCGGGCTGCATGCCCATAACATCCATGACCTGATGCAACATGGCCGGATGCGGCTTGCTAAAAGCTTCGTCGGCACAGCGCGTGACATCAAAAAAGCCCTCTAACTCTTGCGCGGCAAGCATGCGCTCTAAACCGTCGCGGCTCTTGCCAGTTGCTACGCCAATAAGCACATTATTTTCTTTAAGCTCAGTTAATAATTCGCGAGCGTGATCAAATAAAGCAATTTGCTTATCGACCTGGAAAAAGTGATGACGATAGCGCTCAATAAACAAAGGTAGTTGCTCTTCTTGCAAATCGGGAACCACACGATACATCGCACTACTTAACGACAAACCGATTACCCAACTAGCCGTTTGAGGTGGAGGAACTGCTAGGTCGAGGTCGGCACAAGCTTTTTGAATAGCCTCAACAATGGCCCCCGTCGAATTCATAACCGTGCCATCCCAGTCGAAAACCACGAGTTCGTATTGTTTCATTAAGTATTCTCCAGATAAGTAAGCAATTGTTGACAGCTCTCGTCGAGCGGGGCTTCTAGCATTATGTGGCGCTCCGACAGTGGGTGCTGAAATGCCAAACGAGCCGCATGCAAAAACATGCGTTTAAAACCTAAACGCGCCATTTCTTGGTTAATGTCATCGCGGCCGTATTTATCGTCGCCAACAATTTTGTATCCTTGGTTGGCCAAATGCACACGAATTTGATGCGTCCGGCCCGTGCGAAGTTCGGCGCTCAGTAAAGAAAACCGGCCAAAACGCTTTTTCAACGTAATAATAGTGTGAGCGCGTTTACCGTCGTCATCAACCCGCACACGACGCTCGCCCGATGCGGTTGTCCAACGTAGCAAAGGTTGGCGTAAATGTTGGCGGTCGTTAACCCAATCGCCTGCAACTAAGGCCACATAATGACGCTCGATCTGGGCGTTACGAAACGCCTCTTGCAAACCCACCAGTGCTCGGCGCCGCTTAGCCACTAATAAAAGACCCGAGGTATCACGATCGAGCCGATGAACCAATTCGAGATAAGAGTGCTCGGGCTGTGCAGCGCGTAATTGCTCGATAACCCCAAACGACACGCCGCTGCCGCCGTGCACGGCAACCCCTGCCGGCTTGTTAATAGCCAACAAGACATCATCTTCGTAAACTACCGGAAACTGTGCGGGTGGCGCCGCTTGTTTGCTTGTAGGATCGGGGGCTCGAAGCGGCGGGATACGAAGCTCGTCATCTAAGGCTAAGCGATAATCGTGACGTACACGCCCGCCATTAACACGAACCTGCCCAGAACGTATTGCCTTATAGATATGGCTTTTTGGAACCCCTTTGCCGATACGAAACAAATAGTTGTCTACCCTCTGACCTTCTTGATCGGGGCCTATTTGTAACAAACTAACAGTAGTAAAGCTTAAATTTTGCTTATTCGCTTTGCGCATAATGAAAAGCAGCTTATAATCAGCACAGCCTTTAGAAGCTGAAACCCGTCAGACGTCGAGACGCAAATTTCGTCTCCGTTAACGGCATATTTCTTTTATTGTACTGTTTCTGTTTCAGCTTCCGGGTCACCAGGTCGCCAAAGCAATCGTTCCCTAAGCAGCCGCGATGCATTTTTATATAGCCCGCTGCTCCAGAACAAACTTGCTAGCTACGTGCGGCGCTGAACTACTTGCACTGTTTTGTTAATTACGCTGTTTTAAGCTGTTTTTTATTGTTTAAGTTTTATGCACCAGTCGCGTTTGCCGAAGTAGGCGTTCACGGCTGTCGTTTCCCAGCATTTTTCTGTCAACCACTATCGTGAAACTGACCTTCGCTGCTGACCGAACCGCGCATCACAAGCGCATTGTGCCTGCCTCTCTAAACAAAAAGGTGGGCGTATTCTGATCGACATCAGCCACTCCTCCCTTTGCAAGTTTCATCGCTCCACACCGAGTGACCCGCGGTCGCACGCCACTTTCTGGCGTACCTTGACTACGGAGATCCTCATCCATGAAACGCATGTTGTTCAACGCAACGCACCAAGAAGAATTGCGCGTTGCCATCGTCGATGGGCAAAAACTCATCGACATCGATATCGAAACTGCCGGTCGCGAACAGCGCAAAGGCAATATTTATAAAGGGGTTATCACCCGCATCGAACCGGGCCTCGAAGCTTGCTTTGTTAGCTACGGCGAAGAACGCCACGGTTTTCTGCCTTTCAAAGAAGTCGCACGGTCTTATTTCAAAGAAGGCGTCGAAGTCCGATCGGCGCGCATTCAAGACGCTCTTGTCGAAGGCCAAGAACTAATCGTTCAGGTCGAAAAAGAAGAACGTGGCACAAAAGGTGCGGCTCTAACCACTTTTGTGTCTTTGGCCGGGCGCTACCTGGTTTTAATGCCCAACAACCCTCGCGGTGGCGGGGTTTCTCGTCGCGTAGAAGGCGAAGATCGTCAAGAATTGCGCGAAGCCATCTCACGCTTAAACGTACCGCAGGGCATGAGTATTATTGCGCGTACGGCTGGCATAGGCCGTAGCGACGAAGAATTGCAATGGGATCTTTCTTATCTCATGCAACTCTGGAATGCCATCGACACCGCGGCCCGCGAAAATAAAGCGCCTATTCTTATTTACCTCGAGTCGAGCTTAGTCATTCGGGCTATCCGCGATTATTTTTCACCCGAAATCGGCGAAATCTTAATCGACACCGAAGAAATCACCGATCAGGCCAAAGCCTTCATGAGTGTCGTCATGCCCGACAACGTTCAACGAGTAAAACACTATCGGGACGACATTCCGCTTTTTTCTCGGTTTCAAATCGAACACCAAATTGAAACCGCCTATTCGCGAACCATTCAACTACCTTCGGGTGGGTCAGTAGTCATCGATCACACCGAAGCGCTTGTCGCTATCGATGTTAACTCGGCACGCTCCACCCGCGGCGCCGACATCGAAGAAACCGCTTTACGCACCAACCTTGAAGCCGCCGAAGAAGTGGCGCGTCAACTACGCTTACGCGACCTTGGCGGCTTAATTGTTATCGATTTCATCGACATGGAAGATAACAAAAATCAACGCGCTATCGAGCAGTGCTTGCGTGATGCCCTCCATGTCGATCGTGCCCGGGTTCAAATGGGCAAAATTTCGCGCTTTGGCTTAATGGAGCTATCGCGACAACGCCTACGCCCCGCACTCAACGAAGGCTCGCATATTACCTGCCCACGCTGTACCGGCACCGGAGTAATCCGCGATGCCGAATCTAGTGCGTTACACGTCTTGCGTTTATTACAAGAAGAGGCCATGAAAGAAAACACGGCAGCCTTGTATGCTCAGGTGCCGGTCGATGTCGCAACCTTCCTCCTTAACGAAAAACGTAACGACATTACCAAGATCGAGACCCGACTTAAGGTCAATTTAGTATTAATTCCGAACAAAAATCTTGAAACCCCGCATCACCATATCGAGCGACTACGTCACGACGACCCTCGCATCGACGAGCCTATTTCTAGCCCCGATTTAATCGAGCTGGCACAAGCTGATACTATTTGGGTACCAGAGCGTCAACGTGAAGCCACACCGCGTCCAGAAGCTCTTGTCAAAAGCGTCGCGCCTTCGCAACCTGCACCAAACACCAATGCGTCACGCCCTAGCAGCAGTGCTAACGGCACAGCGAGCTTGTTCTCGCGTATCGTTACTTGGTTTAAAGGCGGAACGGTAAATGGTGCTGCTACTACTG
>DATGSD010000286.1:0-4864 GCA_035302965.1 Burkholderiaceae bacterium
GTATTAACTAAAGACGTTCCGAGGGCTGTGGTTAGGTTAATACGCTGAACTTCGCCACCCGATAGGGTGCGGCTTTGTCTGTCGGCACTTAAATAGCCAAGACCGACTTCGTGCAAATAAGCCAGTCGGCTGCGGATTTCTTCGAGCAATAAGTCGAGGGTGGCATCAAACGGAGGCGTGAAGCCGGGGTTGTCAAAAAATTGAGCAACTTGGCTTAATGGCAGCTTCATGAGGTCGTGCATCGACAGGCCGGGCAAGGCATTTAGCTGCTCGTTAGTCCAATTGACTTCTGGAGGCATGAATCGCGGATGCTGGGGAAATTGCTCGGCCGGCGTGCTTCCTAAACGCCATAAACTAGCGTCGGGTTTTAGGCGCGAGCCTTTACAGCTTGGGCATGGAGTGTAGCTGCGGTATTTCGAGAGCATAACGCGCACATGCATGCGATAAGCGCGGGTTTCTAGCCAATCGAAGAAGCGTTTAACGCCATACCATTGAACACGCCAGGCGCCACGGCCGCCCTTCCAGTTTGGATCGCCATTGATTACCCAGTCTTTTTCTTGTTCATTAAGTTCTTCCCAGGGCGTATCTAGGCGTATGCCAAACTCGTTGGCATAGTTGATGAGATCTTTTTGGTGGGTTTTGTTGCTAGCGGTTTGCCAAGGGGTAATGGCTCCGTCGCGCAGAGTTTTTTTAGTATCGGGAATGACTAAGCCGTAGTCGATACCCATGACTCGGCCAAAGCCACGACACATTTCGCAGGCGCCAAGCGGCGAGTTAAAAGAAAACGTACTCGGTAATGGGCGTGAGTATTCGATGCGACATTGCGCGCACTCGAGGCGGTTGCTGAAACGGTACGAGTGAAGGTCTTGGCCGGCATTATCTTGAAGGTAGACCGTAATCTCGCCGTTACCTTGTTGTAGAGCGGCTTCGATGGCTTCCATGACGCGGCTGGTTTCAGCCCCTTGGGTGCGGAAGCGATCTTGAACCACGTGAAGAATGCGTTGCGGTGTCGCAGCAGCTTGTTTTTTTGCCGCCCGTTTTTTTGCGGCGGTTTTCTTGGCTGCCGTTTTTTTGCTTGCTGTAGGCGTTTTTGTTGGTGGCTTGTCTGTTAGTTGTTCTTCTTCGCTATGGATGCGTGTGTAACCTTGCTGCTCAAGAAAGAAGCGCACTTCTTCGCTAGAGAAATTGGCCGGAACGGTAATTGGGAACGTAATAAGCGCACGCCCAACATCGCCGGTAAATTTTTTTTGTAGTTGTTCAAAAATCGTTTCGGGACTGTCTTCTTGAATGGGTTGGGCACAGTTACGACAATAGCCGTGGCCTAAACGAGCAAATAATAATTTTAAGTGGTCGTTTAACTCGGTCATTGTGCCGACCGTGCTACGTGAGTTTCTGACCGGGTTAACCTGATTAATAGCAATGGCCGGTAGAATGCCTTCGATACGATCGACGGCGGGTTTGTCCATACGATCTAAAAACTGCCGCGCGTAGGGCGAGAAAGTTTCAACGTAGCGGCGCTGCCCCTCGGCATAAAGGGTATCGAAAGCTAAAGAGCTTTTACCCGAGCCGGAAACACCCGTGATAACAAGCAATGAGCCATTTTCGATAGCAAGGTCTAGGTTATTAAGGTTGTTTTGGCGCACGCCAATAAGACGAATTTCTGAAGGCATGAGGCAGGCTAGCAAGTAAGAAAAGCACGAATGGCTTTTTGTGGTTTTGGGCCTAAAACCGAGTTAGGGTAAAATGTCGATATCATAGTTTACGGTGCTTTCTATCCAGAGAGCGCTTTACCCACTAAAGTGGGTAATTATTTTTACGGAGAATCTGTATGTCCGAAATCAAACGTGTCCGACGCAATAGTCTTGAGCGTCGTTGTTTGGGCAAAGCGTTTAAACGGCTTTTTGCCGACTCGCCCAAAAGCGTTTTTAAAATGCTCGAAAAAGTAAAACGCGCTTAAGGGCGTTTGGCTTTTATGCCATGTGGTTAATTTCTACCACATTAAAAACCGCAAGCAACCGGCTTGCGGTTTTTTTATGGCTGTAATTAATGGATGGAGCGCGAAGTATGGCTAGAGAAAGCGGTTGCTTCGTTAGATGATGTGCCGTCGTCGTTAGGTGGTGTGCTTTCTTCGTCGGGGGCGGGAGGTTCGTTGACGTTGAACGGCAAGAGGGTTTCTAGTGTGTCGCTCCAGCCTACCTCGTCGCCGTGCTCATCGATTTTTACAAAACGAATGTGCTCGATTTGTACGCGCTGAATAGCCCATAAAAAGCGACAGCTGTAAGGGGTGTTAGGGTCGAGCTTAAGGCCACCCGTGTTGCCTAAAAAGCGCGCGTTTTTGCCGCCTAACTGAACCGGCGTTGTAGGTTCTTCGGAATCGGATTTATCGAGCGGGATGGCAAATAAAACCCCTTCGTTACCATCGTCGTCGATAGGAATGATTTGCGCCAGAACCGGTTTGCCAGTGTAGGCTGTTAGTGCATCGGCGGTTTGCCCTAAAAGGGTTGCATCGCTTTCGCTAAAAACTAAAGGTGTGGGGTTTTTTGTAGACATAGCTAAATTGTACGTATTGTCTGAAGAAACTGCCAAGCCTTTGTTTGTGGTATTTGCGAAATACCGCTCAGGCTCGCCTACAATAGGGTTTTAATCGAATTTTCCGAGATAGATAAAACTTATGGGTCAGTATGTTTTTACGATGAATCGCGTTGGCAAAATCGTGCCGCCTAAACGGCAAATTTTGCGCGATATTTCTTTGTCGTTTTTCCCCGGGGCCAAAATTGGTGTTTTAGGTTTAAACGGCGCCGGAAAATCGACGTTATTAAATATTATGGCTGGCGTCGATCGCGAATACGAAGGCGAAGCGCGCCCAATGGCCGGAATTAAAATCGGTTATTTGCAGCAAGAGCCCGAACTAAATCCAGAACATACGGTTCGAGAAGCGGTTGAAGAAGGCTTGGGCGAGGTAATGGCTGCGCGCAAACGCCTCGACGAAGTTTATGCGGCTTATGCCGAACCCGATGCCGATTTCGACGCCTTGGCGGCCGAACAAGCCGAACTCGAAGCCATCATTGCGGTTGCTGCAAGCGGCGGCGCCGACGACATCGAAAATCAAATGGAGATTGCCGCCGACGCCCTGCGTTTACCGCCATGGGATGCCAAGGTTAGTCATTTATCGGGTGGCGAAAAGCGTCGGGTTGCTTTGTGTCGTTTGTTATTGTCTAAGCCCGACATGCTTTTGCTCGACGAGCCCACCAACCACCTCGACGCCGAAAGTGTCGAGTGGCTCGAGGTCTTTCTTAGCAAATTCCCGGGCACGGTGGTTGCAGTTACTCACGATCGTTATTTTCTTGATAATGCTGCCGGCTGGATTCTCGAGCTCGACCGTGGTCATGGTATTCCCTGGAAGGGTAATTACAGTTCTTGGCTCGAACAAAAAGACGAGCGTTTGCGTCAAGAAGAGGCCAGCGAAAGCGCACGACAAAAAACAATTCAAAAAGAGCTCGAGTGGATTCGTCAAAACCCTAAAGGTCGCCAAGCTAAAGCTAAAGCCCGCTTAACACGCTTCGAAGAGCTATCGGCGCACGATTATCAAAAGCGCAACGAAACCCAAGAGATCTTTATCCCGGTAGCTGAGCGCCTCGGCAATGAGGTAATCGAGTTCCAAAACGTTTCTAAGGGCTATGGCGATCGTCTGCTAATCGACGACCTTAGTTTTAAGGTGCCGGCGGGCGCCATCGTTGGCATTATTGGGCCTAACGGTGCGGGTAAGTCAACGTTATTTCGCATGATTGCTGGGGTCGAACAACCCGATTCTGGCACGATAAAAATTGGCCAAACTGTAAAACTGGCCTATGTCGACCAATCACGAGAATCGCTGCCCGACGAAAAAACGGTCTTCGAGGCAATTTCTGATGGCTCAGATATTCTAAATGTAGGTCGTTTCGAAGTACCCGCCCGTGCGTATATAGGGCGTTTTAATTTTCGTGGTGCCGATCAAAACAAACGCGTTGGCGAGCTTTCGGGTGGTGAGCGCGGTCGTTTGCACCTAGCTAAAACCTTAATTGCTGGTGGCAATGTGCTTTTACTCGATGAACCGTCTAACGACCTCGATGTAGAAACCTTACGTGCGCTAGAAGATGCCCTACTCGAGTTTGCCGGCAGCATTTTAGTTATTAGCCACGACCGTTGGTTTCTAGACCGTATCGCCACCCATATTTTGGCATTCGAAGGCGACTCTCAAGTTACTTTCTTTAGTGGAAACTACCAAGAGTACGAAGCCGACAAGCGCGCACGCCTTGGCGAAGAGGCGGCACAACCACGTCGTATTCGCTTCAAGTCGCTTAAATAAACAGCTACAGTAGTGTTGGTTTTGTTTCAAAATCGGGGTTTCACCCTAATTGTTGTGACAAATCGTTCCTTCCTTCTATCGTTTAACTGCCTGCTGTTACATTTGCTTAGTTGTCGCCCTCAGCAGCAGGCAGAAATTCGTTAAGCTTAAAGTCTCTAGCTGTTGCTTGTCGTTTTTGTTTTTACAGCCACGAAAAGCTAGCATAATTTTTAGTTTGATGGAGGATTTACCATGAAAACCCCTATTGGCTTAAAGTTGCTTGGTGCGACTTTATTAGCATGCTCATTAGCCGCTTGTTCGTCTTGGGATAGCATGAGTCATCGCCAAAAAAGTACCGTAACGGGTGCGGGTGTCGGAGGGGTGGCCGGGGCCGCCGTAACGGGCGGCAGCGTACTAGGCACGGTTGGTGGCGCCGCAATTGGTGGCGTAGTGGGCGACCAAATCGGGAAAAATCGCTAAATAGTAGCAAGATAAAAAACTGTTAAATAACAATTAGCCTAATTGTTATTTAACAACTCA
>DATGSD010000287.1:0-6959 GCA_035302965.1 Burkholderiaceae bacterium
AATTTCGCGCGATGCGCCTTTCCCGCCCTCGGCGGCTTCTTCCAAGGCATTGGGGCGAATAAAACGGTAATCGGGATGGTTGCCCAAAGCCATCCAGTGACACGACGTGCACGACCCGCAAGCCAAGCCCTGTTGCGGCGCTTCGCACAACAAACTACATGCTCCGGCCGTGGCAAATTGCTGTTTACCAATGCCGGCCATCCCGTGTACCAACCAGGCATGCGCAAAGCGCTGACGCTGTTGCAGCCATTGTTTTGCGGCAGATAACTGCCAAGGGTAAAAACGGGGGATGCTTGCTTGCATTAACAATTCCGGAAAGCCCTAGCCTTTAAGCCAAGGCCGACGTAAAAACAACGATTAATTAACATTAGAACACGCGTACAAGTAATAGCACCGTGTTCACACGATTCAGGTCAGGTCGCTTTAATTAACATGGCAACAAAGGTAGGGGGAATAACGTTTGCGATCAAGAAACTTAAGGCAGGTCGCCCAACATTAATTACCATGACAACAAGCGTACGGGTAATGGCGGCCGCACTCAAGAAGAAAGTGGCAAATGCGGCGCAATGGCCGCAGCGGCTTGTGCAATAACTTGCACTAGGGGTTGGCTGGCATCGATAACCGTAAAACACTTAGGGTTGGCCTGCGCCTGCTTTAAATAGCCCTGGCGCGCCCGCTCTAAAAAGGCGATGTTTTCGGCCTCGAGGCGATCTTGCGTGGCCCGCGCCCCTACCCGTTGTAAACCCACTACCGGGTCGATATCGAACACCAGGGTTAAATGGGGCGCAAAACCGTCTAAAGCGACTTCATTAACCGTATTAACCAAGTTTAACGATAAACCACGCGCATAATGTTGGAAACTAACGGTTGCCGCATCGAAGCGATCAGACAGCACAATGTGCCCTGCTTGCAAGGCTGGGGCGATTTTCTCGCGCACGTGTTGGGCGCGTGCCGCAGCAAATAAAAGCAATTCGGTTTGCGCACACATAGCACTCGATTGCGGGTTTAAAAGAAGTTGCCGAATTTCTTCGCCAATAGCGGTGCCACCAGGCTCACGCGTCGTAATTACCGTATAGTTTTGCTCGCGCAATTGGCTAGCAATGGCTTCTAAAACGGTACTTTTACCTGCGCCGTTACTGCCGTCAAAAACAAAAAACCGCCCCGCTACTTGCATTAATTTCGCCCTAAAATATATTTAGCCACTGCCCGATTATGTTCGGCCAAATTGCGTGAAAACTGGCTAGTACCATCGCCGCGCGAAACAAAATAATAATACGCGTGCTCTTCGGGTTGCAAAGCCGCTTGCAAGGCAGCGGTACCAGCACTAGCAATGGGTGTGGGCGGTAAACCATTACGCGTATAAGTATTCCAGGGTGTATCGGTGGTTAAATCGCGCTTGCGAATACGTCCTTGGTACGCTTCGCCCATGCCGTAAATAACACTGGGGTCGGTTTGCAAAGGCATGCCCACACGCAAGCGGTTAATAAAAACCCCAGCCACACGCTCGCGGTCAGGCGCATGGCCGGTTTCTTTTTCGATAATCGACGCCAAAATTAAGGCATCGTAAGGAGTTTTTAAGGGCAAATTATCGGCGCGATTCGCCCAAAACGCCTCGAGCTTTTGCAATTGAGCCTGGTAAGCGCGTCGTAAAATATCGAAATCGGAAGTGCCCTTGGCAAAAACATAGGTATCTGGATAAAACCAGCCCTCTAAGCTGGTCGTAGTAATACCTAAGCGCTCGGCCAACTCTTTATCGCTAACGTCATCTAGCGTATCTTTAACATTCGGATCTGATGCCAAGGCTTGCCGTATGCGGGCATAGGTCCAACCTTCTACGAAAGTTAAGCGCGATTGCAACATATCGCCATCGGCCATCCGGTTAAGCAAGCGCCAAGGGCTGTCGCCGGCTACGGCTTCATAGGCCCCTGCTTTTAAACGGCGGTCTAGGCCACTAAGGCGCGCCATGGCAACAAAGGCCTTGGGGTTTAGTTTAATACCCGCTGCCACCATGGTGTTTGCTACCCGCGTGGGTGAACTACCGGGTTCTACTAAGTAATCGACCGGCTCGTTTGCCAGCTGTACCGGGCTGTTAGCCCACCACCAAGCAAGGCCGGCGGCACTGGCCAACAACAACAAAAAGGCCGCTAAAGCGGTCAGGATGATGATTCCGAACTTTTTCATTCACGCTATCATAAAGCTAAGCTTAATTGATGTCTTCAGGAGTAATTGTGACCCAAAATAATTCTCGTTCGTCTCTGGCACCTTTGCCAAACTGGGCGGTTTTACGCTTCAGTGGCGCCGATGCCGCGGCCTTTATGCATGCTCAGCTAAGCAACGATATCGAGGGCTTAGGGCCAGAAAAAGCTCTGCTAGCTGGGTACTTTAGCCCTAAAGGTCGGCTATTAGCCACCTTAATTATGTGGCGTTCGCCCCAAGACACTAACACACTTTTTGCCTTATGCCCGGCCGACATTGCCGACAGCCTGGTTAAACGCCTATCGATGTTTGTTTTTCGCCTCAAGGTTGAAATCGAAAAAACCCCGCTGCTAGTTGCGGGCTTGCAATTGGGCAGTTCTGACTTGGCTAGCAACACAAACTTGCCCGAGGCCAGCGCCCTAAAAGCCTTAAGCACATGGCAAGTACTGCAACACGATGATTTCACACTTATTAAAGCACCGGCGGCAAACGATAGCCTCCAACGCGCCTGGGTAATTGCCCCCGAAACCATCAACATTGAAGCCGACGAGGCCGGCGCCGCTTTGTGGGCTATTGGCGATATTGCTGCAGGTCACGCCCATATTGGTACTGAAACCCAAGAGCTTTTTTTAGCGCAAACTCTTAACCTCGATTTAATCGGTGGAGTTAATTTCGAAAAAGGCTGCTACCCAGGCCAAGAAATTATCGCCCGCAGCCACTATCGGGGCACTACCAAACGCCGCATGGCGTATGGCATTGCCGACACCAACGACGCAGCGAGCACGGCCCCTGGAAGCGATATTTTCAACCACCATAAACCCGATCGTCCGTGCGGCCGCATTATTAACGCCTGCACCCATAACAATCAAACCCATCTCTTGCTCGAAGTTAACCTAAGCGACCTCAACGAGGCCGACTTCCGACTGCAATCGGGCGACGGCACAGCTATTAAAATCCAAGCCCTGCCCTACTCCATAGAGGCCGAACCAGCTTAAGAATCGCTAAATGGCAAGCTGTTTATTTAGGGCAAACCTCAGTTGCCTACCCTTTATTTTCGGTCAATTAGAGCTGAATCTAAGTCTTGCTTGTTTCACCAATAGTTAGCTTGTTTAGCCAGTAGGTAGCTTCTTTAACCAGCAGGTGGTTTTTTAACCAACAGCCTGCTTGTTAACTAGCAGCAAATTATTTTTCTCGTAACAAAAAAGCGCGGTTTATACCGCGCTTTTTACTCTGTGTGGGTAAAGCTTATAAATATTCGGGCAAACTCCAGAGCCGGCCTTTGCCTAGGTCGGCAAGTGGGTGGCTGCTGCCTTCGGGCCAGGGAGCAACAAAAAAACGCTGCACCCATTCGTGACTAGCACCAGCAATAGTGGCTGGGTTCCAGGCAGGTTGTTTATCTTTATCGACCAAAAGTGCGCGCACGCCTTCTTTAAAATCGCCCATAGACACGCACTGTAAAGCCACCACATATTCGAGCCGGAAAACATCGGCTAACGACAAAACACTGGCCATTTTTTGCAAGGTATAACCCAGACGAGCCGAACCAGGCGACCCCTCTATAAAGGTTTTAGCCGCTGTAGCCAACCACTCGTCTTCGTGTTCGGCCCATTGCGCCACATTATTACAGATGGCTTCAAAATCAGGGCCACGACAATATTCGTTAATAAGGCCTTGGTTAGCCTGTAAGGGGCCAGACGCAAGTGGGATGTCGTCGCGTAAGTCTTGCAAGGTTTGATGTAAACGGATGTCATCTTCAGGACGTTCGCCCGACCACGAGCGTGCTTGGATGGCGGCCAGCATGGCGTCGAAGCCATCAGAGCGCAGAAAATAATCGGCCAAGCCTAAATGACGGCAATCGGAAGCCCCTAGCTGAGCACCCGTAAGAGCCAAAAACATGCCCACGCCTTCGGGTAAGCGGCTAAGCATCCAGGAACCGCCCACATCGGGGAAAATGCCGATTTTGATTTCGGGCATGGCGTAACGGGTGGTTTCGGTAACCACGCGGTGCGAGGCCCCCATCATTAGGCCCACGCCACCACCCATAATAATGCCATTGCCCCAACACAAAACGGGCTTTGAATAGGTGTGAATTAAATAATCGAGGCGGTATTCTTTGGCAAAAAATTCGCGAGCATAGTCATTATCCCAAGGACGGCCACTGACGTTTTCGCGGATAGAGTGATAAAGGCTGTGCAAATCGCCGCCGGCACAAAATGCACGGTTACCAGAGGCATTTAAAATGACCAAAGCGATCGAGTTATCGAGCTCCCAGTGCCTAAGTTGGCGATCAAGCTTTTCGCACATAGCGAGCGACAGCCCGTTTAAGACCTCGGGGCGGTTTAAAGTCGCAATGGCTACTTTTTTATGCCCCGCAGTGGGTAACTCGTCAAACAAAACAACAGATGAAGCACTCATGACAACTCTCAGGCTAATCGCCTAACTACTATGTTTGCATCGAATATACAGTAAAAATATCGTAGATACTTTAAGGCTTGCTGCGTCGTTTATTAGCCGTTTCTGGCTGGGCCAAACGTTTACGACGTGCCGCACGACGAAGACGTGATTCGTTGGGGTCGAATACCAATGGCCGATAAACCTCGACTCGGTCACCATCGTTTAAGCGGTGTTTAAGTGGGCATAAACGGCCATATACACCAGTCTTCAGATTACCATGGTCATATTCGGGCCAATGTTGCTGAAACGCAACCGCTTTTAATGCATCGGCAATACTCGCCCCTTTTTCTAAAAAAGCCGACTGCTGCCATAACTGCGTTGGGCTAGCGGCAAACACCACGGTAACATTAATGTGCATAGCACTCGTTGGCTCTTTGCGTAAACGAATCGATGAAGCTGGTTGCAATGCGGTTAAACACCGGCCCAACCACCATCTCGAGTGTGCGGCTCGAAAATGCATAATTTAAGGTAAATAGTACTTTACAAGCGTCGTCGCCCAAGGCCTGAAATTGCCACACCCCTTTTAAGGTTGAAAACGGCCCATCGACTAATTCGATTTCGATGCGATCGGGGTAGTAATGAGTGTTGCGGGTGGTAAAGGTTTGGCGAATACCGGCAATGCTAATAACGATAGAAGCCTGCATGCCTTGGTCGTTGCGCTCTTGTACCGTAGAGCCGCCACACCACGGCATAAAATCGGGGTATTTTTCGACATCGGCGACTAAGTCAAACATTTGTGCCGGCGAGTGCGGGACGAGAACAGATCGTTTTACAGTATGCATCTAATAAAATTTATAGCTAGAATAGATTGATTTTACCTTTTATGGCGTATGTAATTTATGACCATTGTTGTTAACCGTAAAGCCACCCACGATTACTTCATCGAAGAGCGCTTCGAGGCCGGTTTGGTGCTCGAAGGCTGGGAAGTTAAAGCCATTCGAGCTGGGCGCGCACAAATCCAAGAAAGCTATATTATCGTGCGCGACGGCGAAATTTGGGTAATTGGCATGCATATCACTCCGCTTGAAACGGTGTCAACGCAAACTCGGCCCAACCCCACCCGCACACGCAAACTGCTTTTAAAAGCGGCCGAAATTAACAAGCTTATTGGCCAAGTCGAGCAACGTGGTTACACCATGGTGCCACTAAACTTGCACTATAAAAACGGCTTTATCAAAATGGACTTTGGCCTAGGCCGCGGTAAAAAGCAATACGACAAGCGCCATGCCAAACGCGATCGCGACTGGCAACGCGAAAAACAACGCCTATTAAAACACGATACTCGCAACCGTTAAACAAACTATGGGCTTTTCGCAAAATCAAGCCAATTCGGGCAGCCCCTTTGTGCAACTGCCGCAACATATTCCACCACGCCCGTCCGACCCTCATAGCGCAATCGAAGTCGTGGTCTTTAATAACACGCGCTATGTGGTCAAATACAAGCGTACCGAAGCCGGTCGACGCTGGCGCGAGTGGCTTAGCGCCTTAGCGTGTCTGGTGTTATTTGGGGTGTTTGCTTGGCCTCATAAGTTGCGTTCAGGCCAATTACACGACGAAGCCAAGCGCTTGCGTGCCTTAAAAGCACAAGGGGTTTGCGTACCTGAAGTCTTTCTCGAAACCGACAACTTCATGGTAATGAGCTATACGGGCACCGATATTAACCGTTTGCTTTACACCAACGCCCTTAGTGCCGAGCAGCGCCCTGCAATGTTTAAGCGCTTAGTCGAAGATTTAGCCCATTTTCACCAAGCGGGTCATTGGCATGGCGGCGCCCAAGCGCGCAATATTACCTGCTTAAACCAACAGCTATGGCGTATTGATTTCGAAGAAAACATCGGCAATGCCGTGCCCTTAAGTGTTGCGCAGGCTTACGATTTAATTTTATTGTTTACGTCGCTGTCTGATTATTTTCTCGACGACCCAAAATTAGCGCAGCAATTGTTATTGCATTATTTAAACTGCCATAACAACCCCGCACTTAAGCACCGGCTAAACCAAGCCTGTAAATGGCTAGAGCGTGCCGCTAAGCTTGAACCTTTATTAAGCAAACGGCTGCGCAAAAAAAGCGATTTGCGCCGGATGAAATTATTTGTCCAAGTACTGCGACACGGCTTAAACCACCAGGCGCAAACTTAGCTGCCTTTAGGTGGGTGCACCCTCAAGTTGCAACAAATACTGTTTGCGGTGTAGGCCGCCGGTGTAGCCGTGCAAAGTACCATCGCTGCCCACTACCCGATGGCAGGGCAAAATAATAGTAATGGGATTGCGCCCAACCGCAGTGCCAACGGGCCGACTATGTTGAGGCGTAA
>DATGSD010000288.1:0-2054 GCA_035302965.1 Burkholderiaceae bacterium
GAAACCGACGAAGAAAAACGCATACAAGGCTGGAAAGATGTTAGTGCCTATATTATGGAAAACGGCTACGTCATCCCCTTACTCCAGTATGTCTTACCCGTTGTTCATTCCGATAAGGTCGAAGTGCTTCCGGTGGCACACGGCGATGTGGTTCCGGCCGACATGAAGCCCGCCCGGTAAACCACTGCTTTTTACAACGTTTTTGTTTTACCTAGGGCAGCCTGCCTGAGGGGTCAGGCTGCCCTTTTTGCCTTTTGGCACACAGAATGCTTAAAACCGTTTTAATTCGTCTCTTATCGATGATTATCACGCTAATTGGCGTGGCTATTGTCGTTTTCGTGCTAATTCGGGTGGCTCCGGGTAACCCGATTGCCATGATGTTGTCGCCCGGAGCAACAGAAGCCGACATAGCCGCTTTAAAAGCGCATTATGGTCTCGATAAATCGTTATTCGAGCAGTTTTTTATTTGGGCTGGCGGTGTGCTTCAAGGCGATTTTGGTACGTCTATTACGCTAAAACGCCCCGTCCTCGATTTGGTTTTATCGCGCTTACCCGCCACCCTCGAGTTATCATTGCTGGCTTTAATAATCGCCTTAATTATCGGGGGCTTTACCGCTATCTGGGGTGCAAAAGGCCGTGACCGCTCTAGTGAAGCTGCAGTCGATTTATTCAATAGCGCTGCACTTTCTATTCCAGACTTTCTTTGGGGTTTATTACTTATTTTGCTATTTGGCGTCCTTTGGCCAGTTTTTGCCATTTCAGGTCGAATCTCGCCAAGCCTTAATTTAGGCTTCAGCACCCAGTTTTTGTTAATTGAAGCAATATTCCGTCTTCGCTTCGATGTTTTACGCGATTTACTCGCCCACATGCTAATGCCCGCTCTTGCCCTTGCGCTGCCATTAGCTGCGGTTATTTCGCAACTATTAAAACAAGGTTTAAAAGACGTTTTACAACTCGACTACACCGTGCTTGCTCGCGTTAAAGGTTTTACAGAAACACAGGTTATTTTGCGCGAAGGTTTACGTAACGCCGCCTTACCCACCCTGACATTAATTGGTGTGCAATTTACCTTTTTGGTAGGTGGCACCGTTATTATCGAACGCATGTTTGCTTACGAAGGCCTCGGAAACATGGCCATAGACGCGGTTATTAATCGTGATCTACCACTCATACAAGGCATTGTGTTGATGTTCTCTTGTTTGTTTATAGTCATTAACCTCAGCGTCGATATTGCGTACACCTTTCTAAACCCGAGGTTGCGTCATGCCTGAAACCACCATCGCACTTACTCTAGAGCCTCAAAGCCGACCCGGGCGACGCAATTTACGACTTTGGCTTTCAGGCGCTTGGGTATTAATAATTATTTTTGCCGCGCTAACAGCCCCTTTTATTGCTCCTCATAACCCACTTGCGCAAGATTTGCTCTTAGAGCGCTTACCGCCCATTTGGATGTCGGGTTCTGAAGCAGGTTACTTATTGGGTACCGATAGTTTAGGGCGCGATGTGCTGTCCCGAATAATCTACGGTGCCCGCATCGCCTTAATTGTTGCGTTTATTGCTGCATTAGCGGCCTGCGTGTTTGGCTCGATACTTGGTCTATTAGCCGGTTATTTCGGTGGTTGGGCCGATCGGCTTATTTCGCGACTAATCGATATCTGGATGTCTTTTCCACCGGTTTTATTCGCAATTTTATTAGTTGCCGTTATGGGCCCAGGCTTGTTGTCGGTTATTTTAGCGATTGCAATTATCGATTGGACTCGCTTTGCCCGAGTAATTCGTGCAGAAACCTTGGTGCAAGGGCAAATGGATTACATCCACTCGGCACGAACTGGTGGCGCTTCACGCTTGCGTATCTTACTGGCAGAGGTCTTCCCCAATGTCTTGCCCACCATTGTGGCCTTGCTCGCCCTCGAGATGGGTGTTGCTGTAATTGTTGAGGCCATCTTAAGCTTCGTAAACTTATCTATTTCATCCGACAGCCCAACCTGGGGCGGCATGATTGCCGAGGGCCGCGCCACTATCCACTTCGCTTGGTGGGTATTGGTTTTTCCTTT
>DATGSD010000289.1:0-3123 GCA_035302965.1 Burkholderiaceae bacterium
TAGTGCCCATCGCGCTAACAAAATGTGTTACCTTGCCATTGGTTTGCTGCCAAATTTCGGGGCCGGTAGTATCGAGATGCGCTTGCGTATTATCGAAATTAGCAAACTGATCGAGTACCTTGCCTTTGCCCTCTTCTTGCATACGCAAGGCCAGATCGCGGGCATATTCCATACCACCCTGGTCTGCCGGCGTTAATATTAACTGAGCCCCATAAGCACTCATGGCGGCACGACGCTCGACCGATAAATTATCGGGCATAATTAAGACCATTTTATAACCACGAATTGCTGCCACCATGGCTAAAGCAATGCCCGTATTGCCGCTAGTGGCCTCGATAAGGGTATCGCCAGGTTTAATATCGCCACGCTCTTCGGCCCTAGCAATCATAGAAAATGCCGGACGATCTTTAACCGAACCAGCCGGGTTATTACCCTCGAGTTTTGCCAAAATAACATTGCCTCGTTCCGTAATAGACAGATCGGGTAAACGTTGCAAACGCACAAGCGGTGTGCGACCAATAGTCTCTTCAAGTGTCTGATAGGTATCCATGCTGAAATCATACACCGAACTGATTAGCAAACGACAATTTGTACCGTAAGCTATCAAGGGTTTAAAAAAACAAAGGACGGCTAAGCCGTCCTTTGTTGTTCTCTCATCTATGTAAAAAGCCTACGCTGCGCCACTAACCACAGCAAAAAACGATTTTTATTTACGCGGCTTTGCAGCCGTATTTGCTTTAGAGTTTGCCGCTGGTACAAACTCAACTTCAAGACCCGCCGATTTCATGGCTGCCGCTTTCTTAGGGCCTATCCCTTTAACACGCTCACTTAAATCGTCAAACGAAACATAAGGCCCCGCTCGCAGACGCTCATCGACGATTATTTGTGCTGTTTTAGGACCAATTCCGCGCACCGCTTGCAATTGTTCAACGGTCGCAACATTCACGTTAACGCAAAACGCTAAGCTGGGCGCGATAGCGCCAACTGCAAACGCTAGCCCTTTGCAAAAGCTTTGATAGCGTACATTTCGTCGGCGATTTTGCAAGCGTTTCGAACGTCGTCCACTGCCACGACTGTGCACAATGCGTCCAGATTTGCGAACGGCAGCATCCGCATCTGAGCTTTGATTCGCCTCAGAAGTATCAGCAGCGCCAGCTTCCGAAACAACTTCCTCTGCGTTCCAAACGCGCTCTGCTTCTTGTAGCGGCCGCGCTACCGTAGGATAAAGAAATGGATTCATGGAGGATCTCCGTCAAATTAAACATCGTTTGAATGGCTGGTTAAACCTTGCGCTGATTAGGTCAACCACCTGTTTAATAATGACGGAACCTGTGTGCGTTCATGGCAAGGAAGGCAACAAAATAGCCATGAGTATTTATACGTGTATCTAGTTGTAATTAAACGATATGGACAGGAGCCGTAAAACCCACAATTAGCGGCGTTTAGTTTGCCATTTATAAATTACTTTTCTCTAAACGGCCGGTTTTAGATAAACGTTGCACGTATTGATGCACCCCTTCAGCTACCGAAAGAAACGGTTTTTTATAACCGGCCTGACGAAGTTGACTTAAGTCGGCTTGGGTATGACTTTGATAACGCCCTTTTAAATCGTCGGGAAACGCAATATAGCGGATAAGGTTTTGCGCAACTAAGTCATCTAACCCCAGCGGCGGCACGCCCTGATGGGCACGTAACGCATTAACAACCGACGACGCCAGTTCGTTAAAACTTTGTGCTTGGCCAGTACCACAATTAAAAACGCCACTTACCTCTGGGTGATCTAAAAAGTGGAGATTGACATCAACAACATCGTCGACATAAACAAAGTCGCGCTGCTGGCCACCATCTGGATAGCCATCCCAACCACCAAATAAGCGCACAGCACCCTCGGTTTGAAACTGCACTATATTGTGAAAAGCAACCGAAGCCATGCGGCCCTTATGCTGCTCTTGGGGGCCATACACATTAAAATATCGCAAGCCAACCACTGGCGCTGTTAATGTGTGCAATTGGCGCCGCACAACCTGGTCAAATAAAAACTTCGAATAGCCATAAACATTTAACGGCGATTCGTTTTCAAGATGTTCGATATAAACTGGGCCAGCGCCGTAAACCGCTGCCGACGAGGCGTAAACAAGCGGCACTTTGTATTTTTGGCAATATTCTAAAATTTCGCGCGACACCTGGTAGTTATTATCGAGCATATAGTGCCCATCGCGCTCGGTTGTGTCTGAGCATGCCCCTTGATGAAAAACCGCCTCAAGGCGCGGCAAAGTTTGCTTAAGAAGCTGTTGGCGAAAGTGTTCTTTATGCAGGTAGTCGGCTATTTGTAAATCGACTAAATTTAGAAACTTGTCGCCATCGCTTAAATCGTCGACCACTAAAATATTATCGATACCGCGCTGGTTTAACCCGCGCACAATATTACTGCCTATAAACCCAGCACCACCAGTTACAACTATCATGTTAATTCTCCGAGACTAACAACCGACGTACCCAATTTGCCAACCACAATGCCGCCGGCTCGGTTAGCCCAATACATCGCATCAAACCAATCAAGCCCAGCGGCTCGGCTAACGGCCAAAGCAGCTAAAACGGTGTCACCAGCACCAGAAACGTCAAAAACCTCTTGTGCGTCGGCAGACACATCTTGCCGACCTTGATCGGTATAAAGGCTCATCCCTTGCTCGGAACGCGTCACTAACAAGGCTTCAGCCGATAAGCTGCTACGCAACGCTTGTGCACGGGCATTAAGATCAGACTCGTCTTCCCAACGGCCGACGGCTTCTCGCATTTCTTTTAAATTAGGGGTTATTAGCGTAGCACCCGCGTAACGGCTATAAACATCGCCCTTAGGGTCAACTAAAACGGGCACGCCAGCCTTGCGAGCTGTCGCGATTAAAACATCGACATGGCTGAGAGCACCTTTGGCATAATCGGACAACACCAAAATATCGTAATCGACAATGAGACGACTAACTTGCTGATTTAAATCGAGCAAGCACTGTGGCTGGGGTGGATCTTCAAAGTCGAGACGAATGAGCTGTTGTTGACGCCCAATAACACGCATTTTTAGCGTGGTTGGTTGTCCCGCGTCACAAACCAACTTGCTGTCGATTCTTT
>DATGSD010000290.1:0-2799 GCA_035302965.1 Burkholderiaceae bacterium
GTTTCGACCCCTTCGCGCCACGATTCGGGCGACTGGTCGGAAGCCGCTAGCGCGGCCTCAAGGCTATCTTTTACCGGCACCAAGCTTTCAGCAAAACCCTCAATGGCAAACTTTCGGACCTTGGCGGTTTCTTCTTGATTGCGACGTCGCATGTTTTCGACTTCGGCTCGGGCACGGAGTAATTCGTCGTGATACTGGGCAATTTTCTCTTCAGCTTCGGCAAGTAAACTGCCAAGGTCTTCGGTAAATTCGGCGTCGTCGACCGAGTCGTTAGTGTTTGCTGCATCGGCCGTATTTGCGACCTCGGAAGGCTCGTCGTGAATCCCGTTTTCGGGACGGCTTTCATCGTAATCGTCACGATGGGGTTTCTTTTGAGACATGCGTATTCTCCGCTAGAAAGGTTTGTTTCCATTAAAAATAGGGGCGAATGCCCCTGTTTCAAGGCCACAAAACAAAAACGTTAAAATTCGTTTTGAATCCGACGATAAGATTTGGCCAATGACAAATTGGTGGCAATTACCGACTCTGAAAATTCTTGTGCCGACTGGGGCACGGTTTTTAGTGCGCTTAAGTCAGTGGCACCGGTAACCACCGTAGCCGAAGGCAAATAAAAATTGGCCGGAATATTATGCCCATCAACCACGCAGTTATGCCGTACAACGGCTTTGTCGCCAACCTCGCAGTTAAACAACACCGAATTAAAACCGATAAATACTTGGCTGCCAACACGGCACGGGCCATGAACAATAGAACGGTGGGCAATTGACGTATGTTTGCCTATGGTAACGGCGGCGCCGTCTTTCGAATGAATAACAACTCCATCTTGGATGTTCGAACTAGCGCCAATGGTAATAGGCTCCATGTGCCCATTCGCATCGACTTCATCGGCCCGAATAACCGCGTAAGGGCCAATAAAAACATGTTCTTCAACAATAACCAAACCACATAAAACTGCTGTTGGATCAACAAAAGCCGTTTCGTGAACCACGGGATAATCGCCGCGAGGATTTTTTCTAAGCATAAGCGATTCGCTTTTTAAAATACGGAAAGAAACTCAAGTGTAATGCGATCGCAGTGGCCGTGTATCAAGTTATGGCCAAATGCGCGCAAAAACTAGACCCAGCCCCCCAAATAGCGCTGAATAATCTGAGAAAAACCGAAAGCCCACGATTCGTCGCCATTTAAGCACGGGATGAAGCCAAAGCGTTGCCCCCCCGCCTGAAGAAAAGCAGCGCGGCATTGCATATCGATTTCTTCGAGAGTCTCGAGGCAGTCGGCCAAAAACCCTGGGCACATGACGTCAACATGCGTGAGCCCCTCTTGTGCCATCGCTTGAAGTGTTGGCAAGGTTGCGGGCTCTAACCATTTTTGCGCACCAAAACGGCTTTGGAATGCCACTTGTACAAAATCGTCATCTTGGCCCAATAGCTGCGCCAAGCTATCGGCAGTTTCCATGCAATCGCGGTGGTATGGATCGCCCTGTTCGACAACAGACGTTGGCAAACCATGAAAACTTAATAAAAGGCGCTGTGGCTGGCCGTGTTCTTGCCAATGCTGCTGAACTTGTTGCGCAAGCGCCTGAATGTATTCGGGCTGATCGTGATAACGCTTAATAAAACGTAATTCGGGCTGATTACGCTGCTTAGCAACCACACGTGCAACCGCATCAACAGCTGTTGCTGTTGTGCTAGCTGCGTACTGTGGGTACATCGGCACAACCAAAATACGTTCGCAGCCATGTTTATGTAAATTACGTAGCGCTGTTTCGATAGAAGGCTCGCCATAGCGCATGGCTAATTCGACATGAGCCGTAAGCCCCGCCTCGGTTAGGGCGTCGCCGACCGCACAAACTTGCGCACGGCTATGAACTAACAACGGCGACCCTTGCTCTAGCCAAATTTGTTGATATTTTTCTTGCAAACCACGAGGCCGGAAAGGCAAAACCGCCCCCCGTAAAATTGGTTGCCAAACAAGAGCCGGCAATTCGACGACCCGCGGATCGGACAAAAACTGCTTTAAATAGCGCCGTATCGATTTTACGGTTGGCTTTGCTGGTGTGCCAAGGTTGATAAACAAAATGCCAACCGGCCCCGGTTCTTTGGGCTCGGGATGCCGACTTAAGGCCTGCGGATCAGGCGGCCCCGACCAATAACGGGGCGCGGTAAATAAACTCATCGGGTTGATTGTGTTGGATTATGACTAAGGGCGTTAGACAAAAGCCTGGCCGTTATGTCGACAATCGGGATGACCCGATCATACGCCATTCGAGTTGGCCCAATAACGCCTAGTGTACCCACAATTTTACCGTCAACGTCGTAAGGTGCGGTAATAACCGAAACATCGTCCATTGGCACGAGCTGAGAATCGCCACCAATATAAATTTGTACCCCTTGAGCTCGGCTCGAGGCATCGAGCAACTGCAGCCAATCGGATTTTTTTTCGAACAGGGCAAACATGCGGCGCAGTCGATCCATATCGGACGCGAGCTCAGAAACTTCGAGCAGCTTGCTTTCGCCCGAAATAACTACCGCCTCGTCGGTATCGACACTTTCGGTGCCGGCATCAACTGCGGCCTGCATTAACTGAGAAATATGCACTTTTAAAGAAGAGAGTTCTTTGGTGATGGCACTGCGTAACTCGTTAAACGAACGCCCAGTAAAATGCTGGTTAAAGAAATTGCTAGCCTCTTGTAATTCGGATTCGCTGTAGTCGCGGTGTAAAAACAAAATGCGGTTTTGTACATCGCCATCGGGCGTCACCAAAATAAGCAACACACGGCGCTCGGACAAACGAATAAAC
>DATGSD010000291.1:0-2848 GCA_035302965.1 Burkholderiaceae bacterium
CCGGCAGAGCGTCTGCGTCGGCTTAACGGAAAACGTTAAGCAGCTAAGGGTTAGCCACACCATGGAGTCTCCAGACCTCATCCGTCTTACAGCGAGCTTAATCGGCATTGTTGCTGTTTTGTTGATAGGAGCTTGGCTCACACGCCGATTTACCGGATGGAAGCGACCGCAACAAGCCGACAGCATCGATATTATCAGCTCGCGCCGACTCGGCGCGCGCAGCAGCATTGCTTTAATTGAAGTGGCGAATACGCGTTTAGTTGTTGGTATTAGCCCCACCCAAATCAACCTTTTACATACGTTTGAGCCGCTGCCCACCCAGCTAGACGACAGGTCAGAGCACAACACAAGGCGTTTTCAACAGCAGCTTACGCAGCATTTAAAAGGCCGCTCGCCGCACGATTCTTAATGCCATTCGTGTGCCCTAGTTTCGTCTCATAACTATCGCTTCGCTCCATGATTCTCTGTACGTAGCATGCCCTCTTACGATCCATGACCCTCGGCTCGCTCTGTGACATTCCTACGATCCATGACCCTCGGCCGCCCTATGACCCTTTTACGTTTCGTAATTCTCAGCTCGCCCTACGACCCTTTTACGTTCCGTGATTCTCAGCTCGCATCATGACTTCCAGTTGGCCTAATAATCCTCAGTGCGCATCATGACTTTTAGTAACAAGCATTGTCTAGCGACAACGCCGCGGGCTGGCTTCGGTAAGTTTCGCGACTTGGCAATTGTTGTTTTTATAACAAGCCTATTGTTTTTGTTCGTGTCTGGCACCGCATTTGCACAAGGTTTACCCGCCTTAACGGTTACAGACAGCCCTACAGGTAGTCAAACGTATTCGCTAAGTATTCAGACCTTGCTGCTGCTAACCATGATGTCGTTTTTACCGGCCATTTTATTAATGATGACGGGGTTTGCACGCATTATTATTGTTCTAGGTTTGCTGCGTAATGCCATGGGCACGGGGGCATCGCCACCAAACACGATTTTAATTGGTTTGGCCTTATTTTTAACCTTTTTTGCCATGTCGCCGGTTTTTGATGACATTTATCAACAGGCTTACAAACCCCTTAGCGAGCAAGAAATATCGTTTGAAGCTGCCCTTGAACGAGCCAGCAAGCCGTTAAGCCAATTTATGTTGCACCACACCAGAGAAACCGATTTAGCCCTGTTTTCGAATATGGCTGGCGTCGGCGATTTTGAAACCGCCGACGATGTGCCGCTACGCGTTCTGGTTCCCGCTTTCATGACTAGCGAGCTTAAAACAGCCTTCCAAATTGGCTTTACCGTTTTTATTCCGTTTTTAATTATCGACTTAGTCGTTGCTAGCGTTTTAATGTCGCTTGGCATGATGATGGTGCCACCAGTCACCATTTCTTTACCCTTTAAATTAATGTTGTTTGTGCTTGCCGACGGTTGGCATTTGTTACTGGGTTCGCTGGCACGCAGTTTTTATTAAGGAGTTTTCATGACAGCTGAAACCGTAATGTCAATGACTTACCAAGCTTTATTAGTGGCGCTTGGTATGGCCGCTCCCTTATTGCTCGTAACCCTAGCTATTGGTTTGCTAGTTAGTGTTGTGCAAGCGGCAACACAAATTAACGAAATGACCTTGTCTTTCATTCCTAAATTACTTGGCTTGGGTATTGCTTTAGTCGTATTTGGGCCATGGCTGATTGCCAATATGGTGAACTATATGCAAACGCTGTTTAGTAGCCTGCCAACGCTTGCAAACTAAACGTTCAACAAACCTCGCACCGTTTAATCTAAATCTTTTAGCGTGTATAAGGCCTGGTGGCTCTTAGCAAGTTTTGTGCTGATTAATTAGCCTTGTAAAAGCAGACTACTCTTGTGACAGCGCACTAATTTTATGAAGACTTATTAAGTCTTACGACAATTAACTAAGTCTTATGGCAGCGTACTAGTCTTGTGACGTCCTACTATCTTGCTGCCTTAACAATCACGTCTGATCATTGCCATTGCCGCGCTACCAGGCTATCGATTAAAGGCAAGGTAGAAAAACACAAATGCTTGCGCTCGATTACCAACAGCTTCTTGTCTGGCTAAACACATTTTTGTGGCCATTTGCCCGTGTGGCTGCTTTAGTCGGAAGCAGCCCAATTTTGGGTGAATCGACCGTGCCAGTACGCGTCAAAATTGGCATAAGCGTTTTTATCACCTTAATAATCAGCCCCACCTTGCCCACACCACCGGCTATTTCGCCCGCCTCATATACCGGCCTTTGGATAGTGGCACAGCAAATTCTTATCGGCTTAGCCATGGGTTTAACCATGCGTATAGTCTTTGCCATTGTGCAAACAGCCGGAGAATTTGTTGGCCTGCAAATGGGTTTAGCCTTTGCTTCGTTTTTTGATCCGGCCACCGGTGCTAACACGGCCGTTTTAGCCCGCCTACTAAATGTGGTTGCCAGCTTGTTATTTGTAGTTGTAAATGGTCATTTAATTTTAATTATGGGCTTGGCACATTCGTTTGAAATATTGCCTATTGGCTTAAATACCATGCAAACAGAGGGTTTTTCGGTTCTGTTTGAGTGGAGCACCCAAATTATGTTGTCGGGCATGTTACTGGCCTTGCCCTTGATCATTGTTTTACTCACAATCAGCTTAGCCCTAGGCATTTTAAACCGCACTGCCCAGCAACTCTCGGTATTTGCTGTAGGTTTTCCGATTAGCCTAACCGTAGGCTTTATTTTGTTAATTGTTGTCTTGCCACAAACCCAAGGTTTTTTAAACCATTTGTTTACTTTGGGCTTTGAGGCAATGGATCGGCTGCTACAGGCTTTGGCGTCCAGATAGGATAGCGAACGTTTACGGTCTCCATAAC
>DATGSD010000292.1:0-5995 GCA_035302965.1 Burkholderiaceae bacterium
CGTGCAATTTAAAGGCTGGAAAATAAATGGTTTCATGTAAACCATAGATCGTTTTATTATTGCTGGCGTGTATGGTTTTAGGCGCAAGAATAAATAAAGCGGCCGACACAACAAGACCAAAAGCAATCAGCCACAGAAAGATAACAGAAGGCGAATGTTTCATTGCGGGCTAATTATATCGAAATGCACAGCAAGGGCTGTCTATACTTAATAGCTAGTTGCATATAGAAAGTTTTTGTTGTGGTATTTACTTGGGCTTGGTTTAAGTAATTTCAAGGTTTGGCCAACCCTTGCCAGTACGCGGTTTGCAATTACTTACGCTTTTGTTGGCAAATAAAAACGCCTTGTGAACTTACAAGGCGTTTTATTATTGGGGTTTTGATGGCTGTGCCTAATACTTAACGCTAGTTAGCGGCTTGTATCGACCTATTTTAATGCAAATACGTATGCATTTGCATTAAAAAAGCTTAGGCCCACACAGCTTGGGGCGTTTAAAGCAAACCTAGTTCGAGTCGCGCCCGCTCGCCCATCATTTCGCGGCTCCATGGAGGGTCCCAAACCAGGTCGACGATAACCTCTTCGACCCCTTGGATAGCCTTAACTTTTGCTTGCGCCTCGTCGGCAATAATGGTACCCATGCCGCAACCAGGCGCAGTTAAGGTCATATCGATTTCGATTTTGAATTTACCGGGCTCGGTTTCGCTGACGTCGCAGCGGTAAACCAGGCCTAATTCGACGATGTCGACCGGTATTTCTGGGTCGTAACAAGTGCGCAGTTGCTTCCAGGCAGTTTCTTCGATGGTTTCGACGTTGATTTCGCCTTCTGGAATAATAACGGCTTCTTCTTCGAAAGAATCGAGGCCTAAGGCATCGGCATCAGCGCCGTCGACTCGGTATAAATTGCCTTCAACAAAAACGGTAATGCTATTACCTAGTTGCTGCGTAATTTGAGCGACACAGCCTTCTTGGATGGTGACAGGATCGCCATACGGAATTGATACCGCTGGACAATCGCGACTGACGATGATTTCGTTACGTCTGTGGTACATATAGACCCCCTACTCGGTTTGAGCGGTTTCAGACAATTGATTAACAGCATTGTGCGTGGTGTGCCAGGCAAGCGACGCACATTTAACTCGGGCAGGAAACTCGCGTACACCGGATAACACTTCAAGCTTACCCATATCGTGATCGGGATGATTTTCGGTAAGCAACTGATGTACTTCGCCATAGAGTTTTTCGAACTCGTCTAGCGTAAGGCCTTTTACGGCTTCGGTCATTAATGAAGCCGAGGCCGTAGAAATTGCGCAGCCCTCGCCTAAAAAGCTGGCTTCTTGGATGATGTCATCAACCACTTTTAGATAAACCGTGAGCTTGTCGCCACACAGTGGGTTGTGCCCCAAGGCGTAATGGGTGGCGTCTTCAAGACGTCGGAAATTACGCGGGTTACGGTTGTGATCGAAGATAACTTCTTGATAAAGCTCTCGTAAATCGGCTTGGCTTGCGTCCATAATTACTCCGTGCCAAACAAGGCTTGCGCTTTTTGCACGCCTTTAATTAAAGCGTCGATGTCTTCGGCAGTGTTGTACAGCGCGAAAGAAGCTCGTGCCGTACCCGAAATACCAAATTGCGTCATTATAGGCATGGCGCAATGGTGGCCCGCCCTTATGGCAACCCCTTCGCTATCGAGTATCGTGCCTAAATCGTGCGGATGAATGCCATCGACTAAAAATGAAACAATAGCGGCTTTATCTTGGGCTTGGCCAACAATGCGCACACCCGGCAATGCTTCAAGCTGTTCAGTGGCTTGGCGAAGCAAGTCGGCTTCGATTGCTGCAATCGTATCGAGGCCAATGCTTTGAATGTAATCGATGGCTGCGGCCATGCCGATAACACCGGCAATATTGGGAGTGCCTGCTTCAAAGCGTTGTGGCACAGGTGCATAGGTTGATTTTTCGAAACTAACGGTTTCGATCATGTCGCCACCACCGTGCCAAGGCGGCATGGCGTTCAGAACATCGTAACGCACATACAAAGCGCCAATGCCGGTTGGCCCATACATTTTGTGCGACGAAAAGGCGTAGAAGTCGCAATCGAGTGCTTGCACATCGATTTTTTTATGGGCGATAGCTTGCGCACCATCGATGAGTATTTTTGCCCCAACTTTGCGGGCCAACGCACAGATTTTTGCCGCTGGGTTAATTGTGCCTAACGCATTAGAAATGTGTGAAAAAGCCACTAAGCGGGTGCGTTCGTTAAGCAATTTGGCGAATTCGTCGATTAATAATTCGCCCTTGTCATTCATGGGAGCCACTTTAAGTGTGGCACCGGTTTGTTCGCAAACCATTTGCCATGGCACGATATTCGAATGGTGCTCCATTGCCGTGATGAGGATTTCATCGTCGGGGCCCAACGAACTGCGAGCCCAGCTTTGTGCCACCAAATTAATGGCTTCGGTTGTTCCGCGTGTAAAGACAATTTCTTCGGGACGTTCGGCATTAATAAATTGCTGAACGGTTTTGCGAGCCTCATCGTAGAAATCGGTAGCGCGCTCGGATAGCCAATGCACACCACGGTGAATATTGGCGTTGTTGAGGCGATAAAAATTGGTTTCGGTATCGATAACGACGGCCGGCTTTTGGGTTGTGGCGCCGTTATCGAGATACACCAAGGGTTTGCCCCGAACCTTTTGCTCTAAGATGGGGAAATCGGCAACATAGGGGTTTTGCTGCACGAGATTTTCAGAGGCAAGCTGGCTCATGATGTTTCTCCGAGCAACTGGCCGGCCGGCATGAGTTTACGAATTGCCAGCTCGATTTGTTCGCGTACGGGCTTGTGGGTAAGGCGGTTTACCGCCGTTGCCGCAAAAGCGTAGGTTAAGACGGCGTTGGCGTGGTCTTTATCTAGCCCTCTTGAGCGCAAATAAAACATGGCGTCTTCATCAAGTTGGCCTACCGTTGCACCATGGGCGCATTTAACGTCGTCGGCGTAAATTTCGAGCTCGGGGCGTGCGGTTGCACGGGCACGGCGCGACAGCAACAAGCTGTCGGAGCGTTGCACGGCATCGGTGCGATCGGCACCTTCGGCAACATGAATGCGACCGGTAAACACCCCATTGGAGGAGTCGTCTAGAATGCCGCGATAGTATTCGTGGCTAACGCCATCGGGTTTGGCGTGGTTGATTTGCGTGTGATGGTCGACGTGGCGACGTCCATCAAGATAATACAAACCATTAAGCAAGGTTTCGCAGTGGCGGCCATTGAAGGTGGTGGCAATATCGTGGCGCGCCAGCCGAGCCCCAAACGACATCGAGTGCGACTGATATACCGAACCTTCTTCTTGGTCGATTTCGCAAGCACCAAGGTGGTAAGCCTCGTGGGCTTCTTGCTGCACTTTGTAGTGGGCTAAGTGGGCGTCTTTTTGCACGCTACCGGTTAGGGCAGTGTTGGTTAAGCTGGTGCCCGCTTGGCCGATATAGTGTTCGACCAAAATGGCTTGCGCATTTGGTTCGAGTACAACTACGCTGCGCGGAAAGCTTGCACCGTTAGCACTTTGTGCCACAAAAGCCAGGTTGATAGGAGTTTCGACAGCCGTATTGGCTTTAACGTGCAAATAGGCACCATCGCTAGCCAAGGCTAAGTTAAGTGCCGCAGGCGATTCGCCGGCATTAACATCAAGGTAGGGTTGCACAGCCTCGGCATTTTTCTTAAGGGTTTCGCTTAAGGGCTCGAGGGTGACTTTGTCGTTTAGGCCTTCGGTATTCGATAGTTCAGCCGAGAAAAAGCCATCAACAAACACCAGCCAAACACCAGGGTAATTGGCTTTGAGCTCGGCAATCTCGGCTCGACCACCGGGGCCGGGCTGAGAAAAATCGGCGCGCGCCAAAGGTGTTAGCGAGGTATGCCGCCAATTTTCGAATTTTGTGGTTGGCCAGCCTATATCGAGGAAGCGTTCGAGCGCTTGCTCACGTTGCTTAGCCAGCCACGGTATGTTAGCCCCTGGCAAAGCGGTTTTGCTTTCGTTGTAACGTGTAGACCAAAGATCTAAATTTGTCATGCACGGGCTCCCTTTTTGCTGGAAGCTGTTTCGCCGGTAAGCCAGCCGTAGCCATGCTCTTCGAGTTCGAGGGCCAGTTCGCGACCGCCCGATTTTACGATTCGGCCCTTAGAAAGCACATGTACGTGGTCGGGCACGATGTAATCGAGCAGACGCTGGTAGTGGGTAATAACCAGCATCGAACGCTCGGGAGAGCGCAGGCGGTTAACACCGTCGGCAACAACTTTTAAGGCATCGATATCAAGGCCAGAGTCGGTTTCATCAAGAACCGCCAAACGGGGCTCGAGTAATGCCATTTGCAGAATTTCGTTGCGCTTTTTCTCGCCACCCGAAAACCCTTCGTTAACCGAGCGGTACAAGAATTCTTCGCTCATGCCGACGTTTTTCATTTCTTGCTTGACGCGAGTAAGAAAATCCATGGCATCGAGTGGTGGCTCGTCGCGGTGCTGGCGCACAGCGTTGACACAAGAGCGCATAAACGAGGCGTTGGAAACACCAGGAATTTCGATAGGATATTGAAACGCCAAGAATAAACCAGCACGGGCACGGTCTTCGATGGACATTTCGAATAAATCTTCGCCATCCCAAATAACCGAACCCTCGGTAATTTCGTAGTCTTCGCGGCCGGCTAAGACTTGCGCCAAGGTGCTTTTGCCCGAACCATTCGGACCCATGATGGCGTGTACTTCGCCCGATGGAATGGTTAGGTCTAGGCCATTTAAAATCTGTTTGTCGCCAACCTTGGCGTGCAAGTTTTTAATTTCAAGCATTAATAGGACTCCTTATCCAACACTGCCTTCGAGGCTCAGACCCATCAAGGCTTGTGCCTCGACCGCGAACTCCATGGGCAATTCTTTAAATACGTCTTTACAAAAACCGTTGACAATCATAGAGATAGCGTCTTCGGCCGACATGCCTCGTTGCATGGCGTAAAACAGTTGGTCTTCTCCGATGCGCGTAGTGGTAGCTTCGTGCTCGACTTGGGCAGTTGGGTTAGCTACCTCGATAACCGGGAAGGTGTGTGCTGCACAGGATTTTCCGATCAGTAGCGAGTCACAATCGGTATAGTTGCGCGCGTTTTCGGCGGTAGGCGTAATACGGACTAAGCCGCGATAGGCATTACTGCCTCGACCTGCCGAAATACCCTTAGAAATAATGGTGCTTTTGGTGTTTTTACCCATATGGATCATTTTGGTACCGGTGTCGGCCTGCTGGCGATGGTTACTAACGGCAACCGAGTAAAACTCGCCAATAGAGTCGTCACCGCGCAAAATAACGCTGGGGTATTTCCAGGTAATGGCAGAACCGGTTTCTACCTGAGTCCAGGAAATATGCGAACGTTTACCACGGCAATCGCCACGCTTGGTAACAAAGTTATAAATACCCCCTACCCCGTTTTCGTCGCCTGGATACCAGTTTTGTACGGTGGAGTATTTGATGTAGGCATCGTCGAGGGCAACGAGTTCGACCACTGCGGCGTGCATTTGGTTTTCGTCTCGCATGGGTGCAGTACAGCCTTCGAGGTAGCTAACGCTAGAGCCTTCTTCGGCAATAATTAGCGTGCGCTCAAACTGACCGGTGTCGGCGGCGTTAATGCGGAAATACGTAGAAAGCTCCATGGGGCACTTAACACCCTTGGGGATGTAAACAAAAGAGCCATCAGAAAACACAGCCGAGTTAAGTGCGGTATAAAAGTTATCACCCGGAGGTACAACGGTACCCAAGTATTTTTTAATGAGTTCGGGATAATCTTTTACCGCTTCAGAAAACGAGCAGAAAATAACACCAACTTCGGCGAGCTGTTTGCGGAAGGTTGTGGCAACCGAGACTGAGTCGAAAACAGCATCAACGGCCACACCAGCTAAGCGCTCGCGTTCGTGCAATGGTACGCCAAGTTTGTCGTAGGCGCGCAGTAGCTCTGGATCGACTTCGTCGAGGC
>DATGSD010000293.1:0-2969 GCA_035302965.1 Burkholderiaceae bacterium
CCACCGAAGTTAATCGACCAACGGTGCACAATAAAGACGACTAGCACACCGGCAGCTACGAAATAGCCTAATTCTTGTGCGGCCTAAGAGCAGCATTTCGCGAATCAAACAGACGTTAACATCAAATAATATCGACTAATCTGCGCTTAAATCCAATTCCTGTTTAGGTCCAATTCCCGTTTAAGTCCAATTCCTGTTTAGAACCAATCTCCGTTTAGAACCAATCTCCGTTTAGAGCCAATCTCCGTTTAGAATCAATTTCTGCTTAGGCCTGATTGTCGCCGAGTTCTGTTTGGTGCTTGTGGTCAAATCGGCGTTTAAGCATGAAACAAAGTATTCGCTTTAGTGATAAGCCAATCTCAGGCAAATTTAACTCGGTAAATGTTGAACGTAGAAGAAAGCTATTGAACTACAGTGCAAGCTGCTGTCAATGCGTTCTCACGATTTTCTTAGTACCCAGCACGACCCTCTTATAATAAAGTTCGAATAATTTTAGAAGAGGAAACAAGTCGCATGCGTCGTAGCAAAATAGTTGCCACACTTGGCCCAGCCAGCAGTGATAAAAATACTCTAGAAGCACTACTGTTAGCAGGCATGGATGTAGCCCGTCTTAATTTTTCGCACGGGAGTGTCGACGAGCATCGCCAGATAGTCAGGCACTTGCGAAGTCTAGAAGAAAAACATGGCAGGCGAATCGCCATCATGGGCGATTTACAAGGCCCAAAAATTAGGATTGCGCGTTTCGAAGCCGGTGAAATTAACTTAAAACCTGGCCAACAATTCACCCTTTCCAACACCCATCCTCGCAAAAAAGGCAATAACGTAATTGTAGGCATCGACTACCCCGCGTTACCGCACGACTGTCATCCGGGCGACGAACTTCTTTTAGACGACGGGCGTATTATTTTAGAAGTTGAAACAAGTGACACCGATGCGGTTCACACTAAAGTTATTCGGGGCGGACGCTTAAGCGATAACAAAGGTATTAACCGACGCGGCGGTGGATTATCGGCAGCCAGCCTTACCGATAAAGATATCGAAGACATTAAAACCATGGCCGAACTCGAGGTCGACTATGTTGCCGTGTCATTTCCTAGAAAACCAACCGACATCGCCACAGCACGTCAACACTTAAAAGCTGCCGGAAGTCATGCATGGCTAATCGCTAAAATTGAACGCGCTGAAGCCGTCGCTGACGATGCGGCCCTCAATGGTTTAATTGAAGTTAGCGATGGGGTGATGGTGGCTAGAGGCGATTTAGGCGTTGAAGTCGGCGATGCACGTTTAGCGGGCATTCAAAAACGGATTATTCGACAAGCTCGAAGCCATAATAAGTTGGTTATTACCGCCACACAAATGATGGAGTCTATGGTTAATAACCCCATACCAACACGCGCCGAAGTATCAGATGTCGCCAACGCCGTACTCGACTACACCGATGCTGTTATGTTGTCGGCCGAAACAGCCGTAGGTCAGTACCCGGTGGAAGCGGTGGCTGCCATGGCACGAATCTGTATTGGCGCCGAACAAGAACCCGAGGTTAGCCAATCGCACCACCGGCTTGACGAAACCTTTACACAGCGTGACGAAACCATCGCACTAGCCGCTATGTATGCCGGTAATCATTTCTCTAAGGTTAAAGCGATTATCAGCCTGACAGAAACCGGACGTACCCCATTAATTATGTCGCGGATACGCTCGCATTTACCTATTTATTGCTACACCCGCCACATTGCGACCCAACGCCGAGTCGCATTGTTTCGAGGGGTCTACCCGATGTGCTTTACCCAAGCACAATTCGGCAGCCCATCAGCACCACAAGAAGCCATCGCGCTCTTAAAGCAACACAGTTTACTCGAAACTGGCGACCATGTTGTCTTAACCCGTGGCCTTGCTACTTCTGACAATGACGCAACGCAAACCGACACGCTTAGCATTTTTGAAGTAAAACCATGATGTATTTGGCCTAAATTGTATTAACCCCAGGGCGCTACCACCTCAAACAATGTAGCAAGGCAAGCCACCACACTAATGCTTTTGAAATTAACACCCGAAATATCTGGGCTAAATGTATAAAGCAAAGGCGTTGCCACCCCTGTTTATAAAGAAACCCAAACCGACACCACTGCACTTTTAAAATAAACCCATGATCTATCTGGCCTCAAAAAGCCCCCGTCGACAGCAAATATTAAAACAGCTAGGAATCGCGCACACGCCCCTGTTACTGCCAGAACAAGAAGACGATGAGCCGCGGTTAACTAATGAGTCTCCACACGATTATGTGCGTCGCACCGCACGCGAAAAAGCGTATCGTGCAATCGACTTTTTATTGTGCAATCAACAAGCCGAAAACAGGCAAAAAATTGCCATCTTAAGCGCCGACACCTGTGTCTCTCTAGGCCAAGAAATATTAGGCAAACCAGAAAGCCCTAATCATGCCGCCCAGATATTAAAACGCTTATCCAAGCGAATCCACCATGTCGAGACCGCTGTTTCAGTCGCAATAGCAAACGACCCGAAAAATATAAAAGGTGAAGAATCTTACAAAGGTTATCAACTATTCCACACGGCCTCGTTAAGCACGGTCACTTTAAAAGCACTAAGCGACGAAGAAATTAACACCTACTGCGCCAGCAACGAACCCATGGGTAAAGCTGGCGCTTACGGTATTCAGGGTCGAGCTGCAGCTTTTGTAACGCATCTGTCCGGCAGCTACACGGGTGTCATGGGCCTGCCGGCCTACGAAACCATGGAACTCTTAAAGCGTGCTGGTGTTGTCTAACAGCCTTGCCTCTTGCTGGCATAAAAAAACCCCACGCTGTTGATTCAGCGTGGGGTTTTTCGTATTGAGTGCCTGACGATGACCTACTTTCACAGACGAGTCTGTCCACTATCATCGGCGCTAAAGCGTTTCACGTTCCTGTTCGGGATGGAAAAGGCGTGGGGCCACTTTGCTATGGTCGTCAAGC
>DATGSD010000294.1:0-5210 GCA_035302965.1 Burkholderiaceae bacterium
GCGCCAAAACACTTTATATGTGGAATATGCCTAACGAAGGCACCGAAGGAGCTTGCGACCGTAATTTGTTTGTTGTGGGTGCTACGCCGGTGCAAGTGCTAAACCATCTTGTGCCTTATATGATGGAGAAGCACGGCAAAAAAATGTACATTTTGGCGGCCGATTACCTTTTCGGACAACTGTCTACTAAATGGGCCCAAGAAATTGCGGGCGAATTAGGAGGCGAGGTTGTTGGGGTCGAATTCTTCCCTATGGATAACGACAAGTTTGGCTCGTCTATTGGCAAAATTCAAACTGCTCAACCCGACTTTATTTTTAATGTGCTTGTTGGGCCAGCTCATGGCGCCTTTTACACACAATGGGCGGCGGCTGGCATGAATAAAGAAATTCCGATGGCCGCTCATACTATTGGCGATGCTGGCGAACAACTTCGCATGCCGCCCGAAGTTAGCGAAGGTATTGTTACTGTTAAAAGCTATTTTGACGAGCTCGACACCCCTGAAAACAATGCATTTTTAGAGCGCTTTAAAGCAAAATACCCCGATTATTTCTATATTGGGCAGTTAGGTATGTCCGATTACCAAAGCTTGTCGCTATGGGCTGAGGCAGTAAAGGTTGCCGGTTCAACCGACCGCGACAAAGTTATTGGTGCGCTCGAATCGGGTATTAGTATCGACACGCCAAGCGGTAAGGTTACGTCGCATCCAAAAACGCATTATTGCACCATGGATATGTATCTTGCGGAGTTGCAAGACGGGCGTTTTCAAGTACTCGAAAAACGCGATCAGGTGCCACCGATTAACCCCGATGACGAAAGCTGTAATGCGGTGGCTATGGCCTTGTAACAGGGTTTTGCGTTACATTTAATACAACGTAATTAAAAAAACGACATTTTTAGTTAAAATCGATTATCCTTTACAGGGTATGTAGAAACCGTGGGATGCTAGTTGATTTTAGTGTCTTAAAAATGTCGTATAACAACCCAAAAGCTTAATGCTTTTTTATTACTAATTTAGGGGGAGACAATGACAGACCACAATCGACGCCGATTTTTGCAGCAAAGCCTAGCTGGGTCTGCTGGTTTAATGCTAGGGGGCTTGGCAATGCCGCAGTTTGCCTTTGCCGCCGACGATGCCATCAAGGTTGGGGTTTTGCTCGACCTTTCTGGGCCAATGCAAATGTTTGGCGATATTAAGTCTAAGTGTTTAACTTTGGCAACCGAAGAAATTAACGCCGATGGTGGGCTCTTGGGTCGTCCTATCGAGCTTGTTACTTACGATACGCAGTCAAATAACCAAATGTATGGCCAGTACGCGCAGCAGTTAGCGCTGCGCGACAAAGTGGCGGTGGTTCATGGGGCGGTAACCAGCGCGGCCCGTGAAGTAGCACGCCCTGTACTTGGGCGTTCAAAAACCTTGTACATGATGAACATGATTAACGAAGGCCCCGAGGGCGCTTGCGACCGTAATATGTTTATTACGGGCCCAACCCCTGTCCAGCTGGTTGATCATCTCATTCCTTACATGATGGAGCAGCACGGTAAAAAGGTTTACATTTTGGCGGCCGACTATATTTTTGGTCAATTATCGGCCGAATCGGCAGCCGAGGTTGCACGCCAAAATGGCGGCGAAGTGGTAGGTATGGATCTTTTCCCCATGGATGCCGACAAATTTGGTACCACCATCAGCAAAATTCAAACCGCCAAACCCGACTATGTCTTTAATGTTTTTGTTGGCCCTGCTCACGGTGCTTTTTATGGGCAATGGGCGGCTGCCGGCATGAATAAAGAAATTCCAATGGCCTCGCACACCATTGGCGATGTGGGCGAGCAAATGCGTCTCGCTCCCGAGGTTAGCAACGGCATCGTTACCGTTAAAAACTACTTCGACGAAATCGATACCCCCGCTAACCAGGCGTTTTTAAAGCGTTTTAAAGATCGTTTCGACGATTACGTTTATGTAGGGCCACTTGGTATGGCCGATTATCAAGGTATGTATTTATGGGCCGAAGCCGTTAAAAAGGCTAACTCTATCGACAGAAATAAAGTGATTGAAGCCTTCGAATCGGGTATTTCTATCGATGTGCCTAGCGGCAAACTCGCGTCGCACCCACAATCGCACTACTGCACCATGGACATGTACCTAGCCGAAATTCGCGATCGTAAATTTAACGTTCTCGACAAGCGCGAACAGGTACCACCAGTTGCAGCTGGCGACGATAGCTGTAACGCCATGGGCATGGCTTTATAAAGCAACGCTTTTTGTAGTTTAGTGTTTTGTTAGCACATTTTTAGCCTGCATCACGGTGTGCTAACAGGCACTGCCACTTTTTACTGGCTAATCGGTGTTTAACAATAAAAAAACCGCTTAGCTCTTTATCAGTCGTGTTGCGGATGCTCTTAAAGCGGCAAATTGAGTCGGGTTTGACTATCGATGGCCCAAGTGGGCGCGTGGTATCACACTCGCAGTCGCCTTATTGCACCATGGATATGCATTTGGTCGAGGTTAACGACCAGCAATTTCATTTGCTTGAGCGGCGCGAGCAAGTACCGCCTGTTTTTGAAGGCGATACAACGTGCGATGTTATAAGCCAGGCGCTGTGAGTTTTAGCAATTTCCGAAAGTTAAAAGAGAGTGTTTTATGGATCTGGCCCTATTAACCGGTGTGCAAGTGTTGTATGCCATAGCCGCCTTGTTTTTAATCAGTATCGGTTTGGCCATTGTGTTCGGCATGATGGGCGTTATTAATTTTGCCCATGGCGAGTTTTTAATGTTGGGCGGCTTCGCCTTTATTTATTCGGTTCGCTTAGGGGTTAATTTTTGGATAGCGATGTTTATTGTTACCCCTTTATGCCTAGCCATTGTAGGTCTAGTTGTCGAGCGCTTAATTATTCGTCACTTGTATGGCCGCATTGTGGAAACCATTCTTGCGACCTGGGGGCTTAGTTTATTTATTATCGGCTTAACTTCCGTTACGTTTGGCTATTTTCAGCTTGGCGTGAGCCCGCCTTTCCCAACGGTTCATATTGGTAGTTACCGCGAGGGGGGTTATACCTTCTTTATTATTGCCGCCGCTATTGTTTTGGGCTTAGCGCTTTATGCCTTATTACGTTATACGTCGTTTGGCTTAACGGCGCGTTCAACCATGCAAAATCCCGAAATGGCCGCGGCATTAGGCATTAATGTGCGTCGTGTGTATTCGGTCACTTTTGCACTCGGAGCCGCGGTGTCGGGTTTGGCAGGAGCTTTAATGGCGCCTATTTCAGGGGTTTTACCAACCAGTGGTCTTACTTATATAGCAAAAGCCTTTATTACCGTTATTTTGGGTGGCGCTTTACCGCTAATTGGTTCGGCAAGTGCTTCAGCAATTTTAGGCACGGTCAGCCAAGTGACTACTTTTTTGGCAACGTCAGTTTTTGGCGAGGTAATGTTGCTGGTTACAGCGGTTGTCCTGCTCCGTTTATTGCCGCTAGGCATTACTGGCAAATTCTTTAGGCGGGGGATTTAATGCGCGCGCTATTCGATAAAACCTTGTGGGCGGCCATCGTTGTTGGCGTGCTAATTATTTTTGCCGTACCTTTTTTTGTCGAGGTGTACGCCCTTTATAATTTAACGGTTTTTGCGGTCTTGGCTATTTTGGCCTTAAGTTTGGGCCTGGTTTGGGGCTTTGGCGGTATTTTGGCGCTAGGGCAATCGGCATTTTTTGGCGTGGGCGCATATGTGTATGCCACGGTTGCCATTAATATGGCCGACAGTACTTGGGCGCTACCGGCAAGCATTTTGGCGGCAGTAATTTTTGCGGCTTGCGTAGGATATTTCACGTTTTATGGCCGTGTTAGCGATATTTACTTCGCGGTTATTTCTTTAACCATCCCGCTTATTTTGCTTAATTTAGTCAATAGCGCATCGGGGCCAGCCTATCAGTTTGGCGAGGTTCATCTTGGTGGCTATAACGGCATTCCGGGTGTGCCGCCGGTTAATAATCCCTTCGATCCGTCTGATTTTTTATCGTTCGAAGGTATGTATTATTTGGCGGCGTTTGCCTTGCTTGTGGTTTATGTGCTTTTGCGCTTGTTTTTAGCCAGCCGATTTGGTCGCGTGGTTGTTGCCGTGCGCGATAACGAGTTGCGAGCTGAGCTTTTAGGTTATGACGTCCGTCTATATAAATTAGCGGTGTTTTGCTTAGGGGCTGGTGTCGCCGGTTTTGGTGGTGCTCTGTATGCCGCTTGGGGTTCATCGGTTGGTCCCAATGTGTTTTCTTTGGCCTTTGCCGCGCACACCGTCGTTTGGGTGCTGTTTGGTGGTTTGGGCACGTTATTAGGTCCAATTATTGGCAGCTTTGTGGTTCAAGGGCTTTCAACGTGGTTGGGCGGGGTTAGCCGCATTAACCCCGAAATTGCACTAGGTTTGTTTTTTATCGCGGCTGTTTTATTGCTCCCAAGCGGTGTCGTCCCTACTCTACGAAATTGGCTGCGTCGTAAGCGCACAAGAGGTCAGTCATGATTTTGCAAACTCACGATTTATGGCGCAAATTCGGCGGTGTCGCTGCTGTTGCTGGGGTCGACTTTGAACTCGAAGAAGGCGAGTTACGCTGCCTTATTGGCGCTAATGGTGCGGGCAAAAGCACGTTTTTTAAAATGCTAACTGGGCAGTTAAAACCCAGTTCGGGACGTATCACCCTATTCGACGAAGATGTTACCGGGCGTTCTCCACACGAAATTAATCGTCGTGGGGTAGGTATTAAAACGCAGGTGCCTAATTTGTTTAACAGCCTAAGTGTGCGCGAAAATCTCTATATAGCGGCTCGGCGTGTGCAACCGCAAGCTGAGGCTGATCGCAATGCCGATGCCATGCTAGAAGAAATACGCATGACCGAGCAAGCGCACGAGCCAGTGGGTAATTTATCGCACGGGCATCGTCAATGGGTCGAGCTGGGCATGATTTTAATTAATCAGCCACGTCTGGTTTTACTCGACGAGCCCGCAGCGGGTATGACAGCCGGCGAAATTGAGCGCACGGTGGCCTTGCTCGAGCGGCTGCGCGGCAAGCAAACCTTTATTATTGTCGAGCACGACATGCATTTTATTCGTCGTATCGCCGAAAAAGTTACGGTGTTTCATCGAGGACAAATTCTTGCCGAAGATACGATGGAAAACGTGCTGAAAAATCAAGCGGTACGCGATGCTTATTTAGGAAAATACGGAAGCACCGA
>DATGSD010000295.1:0-5750 GCA_035302965.1 Burkholderiaceae bacterium
AGGCGCGTTAGTAGCAATCGACGGTAAGCTTGCGTAATTCATCGTAATTTCAGCGTTGCTAAACCCAATAAAACCAACATCATGGTGATAATCCAGAAGCGCACAACCACTTGGGTTTCTTTCCAACCCCCAACTTCAAAATGGTGGTGTAAGGGCGCCATCCGAAAAATGCGGCGGCCTTCGCCATAACGCGCTCGGGTGTATTTGAAGTAACCCACTTGCAGCATGACTGACAGGGTTTCAATAACAAACACACCGCCCATGATGAATAAAACAATTTCTTGCCGCACAATGACAGCAATCGTGCCTAATGCCCCTCCTAACGCCAAGGCCCCGACATCGCCCATAAAAACTTGTGCCGGGTAGGTGTTAAACCATAAGAACGCCAAGCCGGCACCGGCGATAGCCGCACAGAGCACCATGACCTCTGATGCCCCCGGTATGTACGGAAACAGCAAGTATTTGGAGTAATCGACGCGTCCAACGACATAGGCAAATATCCCTAAGCCACCTGCCACCATGACGGTTGGCATAATGGCCAGGCCATCGAGACCGTCGGTTAAGTTAACGGCGTTGCTAGAGCCCACAATCACAAACCAGGTAAGGGCAGCAAAACCAAAAACCCCGAGGGGGTAGCTAATCGATTTAAAAAACGGCACGATTAAGTCGGCGCGCGTTGGCAAAGGCATGGTAAAGCCACTTAATACCCAGTCGCGCATCAGCACCCACAAATTGGCCGCATCGGGCGCAGCCACGGCAAACGTTAAATAAACAGAGGCCACTACCCCGATTAGGGCTTGCCAGAAAAACTTGGCTTTAGACGACATGCCTTCGGGGTCGCGATTCACCACTTTTTTGTAATCATCAACCCAACCAATCCAGCCAAAGCCAAAGGTAACCAGCAACACCACCCAGACAAAGCGGTTGGTCCAATCGGCCCACAGCAAGGTACTGACCGCAATACCAATAAGGATTAGAGCCCCACCCATGGTGGGTGTGCCCGATTTAGCTAAATGGCTTTCGGGGCCGTAGCTGCGCACGGCCTGGCCAATTTTTAGGGCGGTTAATTTACGAATAACTGCTGGGCCGGCAAACAAGCCGATGAGCAGAGCGGTAGCCGCCGCTAAAACGGCGCGCAGCGTAATATACTCGAAAACGCCAAAGGCTCGGATATGGTGTTCAGACAGCCAGCGGGCCAATTCAAGTAGCATTATCGGCCTCCGCTTGGGCTGGCTTGTTTGAAAGCGCGGCCACCAAACCATGAACCACCCGCTCCATCCGAGCGCTGCGCGAGCCTTTTACCAAAATACTGGCTGGGCCATCGGCTAATAAAGCGGCAATTAAGTCGGCGCTTGACGCAAAGTTCCGTGCGCCCTTGCCAAAGGCGGCCACGGTGTAATGGGTGGCATCGCCACATACATAAACGCGGCTAATGCCTTTTTGCTTGGCGAACTGCCCCACTTCGGCATGCACGTGCGGCCCTTCGGGCCCTACCTCGGCCATATCGCCCAACACCAAAACTTGCGGGCTTGGTAATGCCGCTAATACTTCGATGGCTGCGCGTACCGAGTCGGGGTTGGCATTATAGCTATCGTCAATTAAGTGCCAGCCGGGTGCCGGTTGCAAATGTTGTTGGCGCCCAGCTACTGCCCGAAATTGCCCAAGGCCGGCCACGATGTCTTCTAAGGCGATACCGGCCGCCAAGCTAGCTGCTGTAGCTGCCAAGGCATTGCGTAAATTATGTTCGCCGGGCACATTTAACTGCAAGCTAGCATCGCCTGCCGGCGTGTGTAACTGGCATTGCAAGCCCTCGGGGTGCAACACCACGTTGCGTGCAAACACATCGGCGCTGTCATCAAGGCCAAAACGCAGTATGCGACGCTCGCCGGCCAATTCAGACCACAGCGCTGTGTAGGGTTCGTCGGCCGGAAAAATCGCCGTACCATTTAAGGGCAAAGATCGGAAAACCTGGCCGTTTTCTCGGGCCACTGCTTCAACGTTTAGCAAAAACTCTTGGTGCTCGCGCTGGGCGTTGGTTACCAAGGCAATGGTGGGGCGCGTCATGGCGGCCAAACCGGCGATTTCGCCGGGGTGGTTCATGCCTAACTCGATGGCTGCGGCTTCATGGCGGGCTTGCAAGCGCAACAAGCTAAGCGGTACGCCAATTTCATTATTTAAATTACCCTGGGTAACTAAGTTTGTTTCGTAAGAAAAGGCTTGCGTAAAAATCGCAGCAAGCATTTCTTTGGTGGTGGTTTTACCATTACTGCCCGTAACCGCCACCACTGGCAATGAAAAACGCCGGCGCCAGGCTGCCGCCATTTTTTGCAGAGCTTGCAAGGTGTCGGCGACGTGATATTGCGTCAGTGCTAGCTGTTTGTTGGGGCGTGACACCACCGCCGCGCAAGCACCCGCGATTTCTACCGACTCTAAAAAGTCGTGGGCATCAAAATTTGGCCCTTTCAGTGCAATAAATAGTTGGCCGGCCTGCAGCTTGCGCGAATCGCTGGCAATGCCAGGGGCGCGCAAGCAAGTTAGCGCAATCCCTGCCCAGGCGCGGTCATCGAAGGGTTCTTGCTGGCCAGCAATTTCTTGCCAGGTTTCATGCCCTTTGCCAGCTAGCAAAACCACATCGTTGGGGTCGGCCTGCCACAGGGCATCGAGAATGGCGCGCGCTCGATCGGGCGTCATGACATATTCGCCCTCTTCAATGCCTGCCACGATGTCTTGCATAATGGCTACCGGCTCTTCGTCGCGCGGGTTGTCGCTGGTTACGATGACGCGGTCGGCGACTTCAGAGGCAATTTTGCCCATTTCGGGGCGTTTGGCTTTATCGCGGTTTCCGCCGCAACCAAACACACACACCAAACGACCGTTGCGCATGGTGGCAACTTCACGCAAGGTTTCTAAAGTGTGGCGCAATGCTTCGGGGGTGTGCGCGTAGTCGACTACCGCTAAAGGCACAGCAACCGAACGGCGTGTGCCGGCGGCCGGCTCGACCACTTGTAAACGCCCCGCCACCGGAAGCAAGGCCGATAAACTGCGCCCAATGGCACCTAGCGACCAGCCCTGCTGACGTAAAACGCCAGCCACCAGTAATAAATTGGCTACATTATGGCGCCCCAGCACATGCGTAACAATTTGGGCTTGGCGCTCGTCGAGCAACAAATTAAAGGTTAGACCGTACGAGGCCGCATGAAAGTCTTCGGCGCGGAACATGGCCTCACGCCCGGGATCAAGCGCATAGGTAAGTGAATCGGGGTATTCGGCCGCTAAGTCGCGCCCCATGGGGTCATCGACGTTTAGTACCCGTGCCGCCAAGCCTGGGCGGTTAAATAATTTGTGCTTAGCCTCGCGGTAAGCATCAAAGCTTTTGTGATAATCGAGGTGGTCGTGGCTTAGGTTGGTTAGTGCGGCAACGTCAATTTGTACGCCTTCTAAGCGCCCTTGGTCGATGCCAATTGACGACGCCTCTAGTGCCACCATGCTGGCGCCGGCCTTACGTAAGGCCGCCAAGCTGCGGTGCATGGTTAAGACATCGGGCGTGGTTAAGGCGCCACCTAAATGTTCGCCTTGCGGCGTCCAGACACCAAGGGTGCCAATGGTGCCACACAAGGGCTTTTGGCTATTAACGGCTTCGGCAATCCAGCGCACCGTAGAGGTTTTACCATTGGTTCCGGTAACCGCAATAATGGTCATGGCCTCAGAAGGCCGCTCGTACCATTCGTGGGCCACGGCACCCATTAACGGCGGTAAATCATCGACCAGTTTAACTGGCACACTTACATTATCGAGGCGCTGACGCACCGCCGCAGGCAAAGCTTTACCTGCGTGCACCACAACCGCTGCTGCACCATTGGCAATGGCCTGATTAATAAATTGACGGCCGTCGCTTTGCTGCCCCGGGCAGGCGAAAAAAGCATCGCCCGGCTCGATTTGACGCGAATCGAGGCACAGATGCGCTTGAGCCGACAAATGCTGGCGCAACCAGCGGACGATTTCTTGGGCGTCCTTCATAGTGTCTCCGTTTCAGAACTGATGGCGAGTATGGACTCGACCGGACGATCCGGCGCAATGCCTAAGCGACGCAGCGAACTGGCTACAACCTCGGCAAATACTGGCGCTGCCACTCGGCCACCGTAATACCCCCCGGCACTGGGCTCATCAATGCTAACGGCCACAACAATGCGCGGATTGGATACAGGCGCAAAACCTACAAATGAGCTGCGGTATTTTTTGGTGCTGTATTTGCCATCAACAATTTGACGAGCCGTGCCACTTTTACCGGCAACGCGATAACCCTGAACCTGGGCTAGGCGCGCACCCTCGGGGCCGGCAGCCGCCTCGAGCACATCGCGAATATAGCTGGCCACTTCGGGCGTATACACTTGAACACTTGCCGGTTTTTCGTCGCGCTTTAGCAAGCTTAGCGACACCATGTCGCCATTGCGGGCAAAAGCCGTATACGCATGAGCAATTTGAATTAACGACACCGACAAGCCATAGCCATAGGCCATGGTGGCGCGCTCGATGGGGCGCCAGCGCTCCCAGGGGCGTAAACGCCCTGCGGCAGTACCCGGAAAATTAGTTTGTGGCGCCCGCCCAAAGCCCAACTCGGTAAACTTGGTCCACATTTCTTGCGAGCTTAATTGCTCGGAAATCATGGTCATACCAATGTTGCTAGAACGGCGCAAAACATCAGCCACATTTATGCGGCCATTGCGGCTAACGTCGCTAATGGTATGACCTTTGTAACGATATTGACCGTTGCCCGTATCGAACTGTGTTTGCGGCGTAATGCGCTTTAAATCGAGCGCCAAAGCGGCCGTAAAAGGCTTTAAAATTGAGCCTGGCTCGAAGGTGTCGACCAATGCACGATTACGTAAGGCCGGCCCACTGCGCAACTGGCCATTATTAGGGTCGTAGGTGGGCAAATTAACCAGGGCTAAAATTTCGCCACTACGCACATCGACCACAATGCCGGCACCGGCCTTAGCCTTGTGCTCATCAAGGGCTTTTTTAAGCCCGTTATACAAATCAAATTGTACGCCGGCATCAATCGACAAATACAAATCTTGGCCATTAACGGGTGGTACAACGGCTTGCACATCTTCAACTACGCGCCCCAAGCGATCTTTAATCACGCGGCGGCTGCCTGCGGTACCCGATAACGCTTCGTCAAACGCTAGCTCAACGCCCTCAATTCCTTGGTCTTCAATATTCGTAAAGCCCACAATGTGCGCCGTCATATCGCCTTCGGGATAGAAACGACGCATTTCGCGTTGCTGGTGTATGCCGGGCAGTTTAAGGGCAAGCACTTTTTGCGCCACATCGACCGGCACTTGGCGTTTTAAATACACAAAGTTGCGCTCTTCAGTGGCGATGCGTGCCTCAATAGCTTCAGGCGAAAGCTCGAGCAAGTCGGCCAATAGGCGCAACTGCTCGGGTGAGGCTTGGCGCGCGTCTTCAGGAATGGCCCAAATGGCGCGCACTGGCACACTGGAGGCCAATACCACTTGGCCAGTACGATCGTAGATTTTGCCGCGCACCGCTGGCAAAGTTATAGTACGTTCGTAGCGCCGCTCGCCTTGCTGCTGCAAAAAGTCTTTCGACAGGGTTTGCAAGTACATGGCTTTGACGGCAAGTGCAACAAAGCCAAGCAAGATGCACAACAGCACTAAGCGCGCACGCCATGTAGGCATTTTGCGATCAAGAACGGGGCTTTCGTAAAACGGTACACGTTTCATGGC
>DATGSD010000296.1:0-8401 GCA_035302965.1 Burkholderiaceae bacterium
CAATGTCTTGGAAATCGACAGGTGGAAAATCGACGTGAGCCCACGTGGGCGGCGTCATTTTTTTCCAGATTTCGTAAGCCGCTAAGCGCCACTCGAGTAAAAACTCGGGCTCTTTTTTAATGGCTGAAATTTGTCGAATAATGTCTTCGGACAGCCCTTTGGGTAGTGAATGTGATTCGATATCGGTAACAAAGCCCGCTTCGTATTCACGATTTAGGAAAGAATCAAGTTGTTTAGTTGCGGTATTCATAAAGCAAAGCCTTGATGAAGTTTAGGGTGTTCAGGCGGTTGGCTCGAACTTAACGGCAGCCGATGCGGGTGAGTTTGGTTTAGGAGGTACGCGCGACTTAGGGATAAGATCGGCAACCGAAACATCGCTAAGGGTTGCACGTACAATGCCGCTGATGCGCTGCCAATTAATACGAATGTGGCAGGCGGGCTCGTGTGCGCACACGCCTGGGGTTGCCGAGCACTCGGTAAGGCCAAAGGGCTGGTCGTCGAGTGCGTCTATAATGTCGATTAAAGTAATGTCTTCGGGTTGGCGCGTTAGGCAGTAACCGCCTTTTGCGCCACGCATACTTTTAACCAGGCCATCTTGGGTTAGTTGTTTTAAAATTTTGCTAACCGTTGGCCGGCCCAGGTTTAAGCTGTCGGCTAAATCGGCCGCGCTAAAATAATGTCCGGGGCGGGTGGCCATCATCGAAAGCACCAGGGTGCCGTAGTCGATAAGTTTGTTAATTCGAAGCATATGCTTGCGTTGTTCAGTTAGGTCAAGAATCAATATAGTACCAGTTTGGTACTATATGCGTCAATAAGCGCATAAACCTTGGGTTTTAAGGCTACAACTCGGCTTCTGTTTGCCGATCTGCTTGCAGAGCCCACATACGCGCATACACCCCTTGTAGTTGCAATAATTCGTGGTGGTTGCCGCGTTCTACCACCCTACCCTTGTCCATCACGATAATTTTATCGGCGTCAATAACCGTCGAAAGACGGTGAGCAATAACAATAGTCGTGCGGTTTTTAGCGACGGCGTTAAGTTGTGCCTGAATCGCCTTTTCGTTGCGCGAGTCTAGGGCGCTAGTGGCTTCATCAAAAATTAATATCGGCGGATTTTTTAATAAGGCACGCGCAATGGCAACTCGCTGTTTTTCGCCACCCGAAAGTTTTAGGCCGCGCTCGCCTACTTCGGTATCCCAACCTTGCGGCAGGCCTTTAATAAACTGGTAAATATTAGCGGCTTTGGCGGCATTTATTACTTCGTCGCGGGTGGCGCTGGTGTTGCCGTAAGCAATGTTGTAGTAAATACTATCGTTAAACAGCACGGTGTCTTGCGGCACAATGCCGATGTGGGCACGAAGGCTGTGTTGGCTTAGCTGACGAATATCTGTGCCGTTTATGGCAATATGACCGCTATTAACATCGTAAAAACGAAATAACAAACGTGACAGGGTTGATTTGCCCGCGCCCGAAGCGCCTACAACAGCCAAGGTGTGTCCAGCTGGTACGGTAAAACTAACATCAAACAATATTTGCCGATTGCTTTCGTAAGAAAAATCGACATTCGAAAACGTTAAACTAGCTGAGTGCGTATCTAAGCAAATGGCATCGGGTGCGTCACGAATTTCAGCCCCTTCATCAAGCAAACCAAATAGGCGTTCCATGTCGGCTAGGGCGTGCTTAATTTCGCGATAAACAAAGCCCAGAAAATTAAGTGGCGAATATAGCTGTGTGAGGTAAGCTGACACTAACACCACATCGCCAACTGTCATGGTGTGATTCACTACGCCAGCTGCCGACATCCATAGCAGCGCGGTAATACCGACAGTAATGATGGCGCCCTGCCCCATGTTAAGCAGGTTAAGCGACACTTGGTTTTTAACCGCCGAATCAACCCACTGGCCCAGGTTGTGGTCGTAACGGTTAATTTCGTAGTTTTCGTTGCCGAAATATTTAACGGTCTCGAAATTTAATAAGGCATCGATGGCTTTGCTGTTGGCTTCGCTATCAAGCCGATTCATGCTGCGCCTATACACCATGCGCTTTTCGGTTACTAGCAGGGTAAATGCAATATAAGCAATAATCGTGCCCAGTGTGACGACGGCAAACCAGAAGTCGTAACGCCAGAGTAAAATTGCCGTTACCATACTAATTTCGAGCAAGGTCGGCAAAATATTAAAAACCGTGAAATTTAATAAAAAGCCAATACCTTTAGTACCGCGCTCGATATCGCGGCTTAAGCCACCCGTTTGACGTTGCAAATGAAAGCGCAGCGATAAGCCAAACAAGTGACGAAATAAACGGGTCGCAATTTGCCGAATTGAGCCTTGGGTTACCCGAGCAAACAGCGCGTCACGTAATTCGCCAAAGACGCTGGTTGCCAAACGAGCAAAACCGTAACCAACTAAGGCGGCTATGGGTAATACTAATAAACTGCGCTCAACGCTAAGCTCATCAATAATGTTTTTCAAGAAAAACGGCAAAATAACGCTAGCTAGCTTTGCCGCGGCTAAAAACACTAAAGCAACAATAACGCGGAATTTAAACTGCCAAACGTAAGGCAGCAGCGCTTTGATGGTGCTCCAGTCGTTGCGAATGGCTGTTGTACTGCGTTGCTGCGAACCGCTCATTAAGGATCGGCCGTTTCGTTAAGCACTTGCGACAGTTCGGCGCGAATGCCATCGAGCTCAGCTCGTAGCGATTGAAACTCGTTGGCACTTAAGCGTACCGCTGCCTCTGGGTCGTGAGGTTGGTCGCGACCCGCGCTTAAACGGTTGCGTGCCCCACTAATAGTGAAGCCTTCGTCGTAGAGCAGATGGCGTATGCGCCGTATAAGCAGAACTTCGTGGTGCTGGTAATAACGACGGTTGCCCCGACGTTTAATTGGTCGTAATTGGGTAAATTCTTGTTCCCAATAACGCAGTACGTGAGGTTTAACCTCACAAAGCTCGGCAACTTCACCAATAGTGAAATAGCGCTTGGCAGGTATTGGTGGCAGGCTTGGCGTTTCGGAAGAGCTCATAAGTGGCGACGGTTTAAGTAAGTAAACGAAGCAAAAGTGGCTACGATTAGCGACTAATTACCCAATATAGGCGCTAGCCTTCGTCGGGCTGCTCGACGGCCTGGCGCAGCTTTTGGCTGGCATTAAAGGTAACAACACGGCGCGCAGCAATCGGTATGGCTTCGCCCGTTTTGGGGTTGCGGCCAGGCCTTGCCGGCTTGTCGCGAATTTGAAAACTACCAAAGCCCGATAGCTTAACTTCTTCGCCACGCACCAAGCTTGCGCGGATCTCATCGAAAAAACTGTCGACCAGTTCTTTGGCCTCGCGCTTATTAAGCCCGAGTTGATCGAATAAACACTCGGCAAGCTCGGCTTTTGTAAGGGTGGGTGGTTGGGTAGTCATAACAAATCCTTAGGCCCTTTGGCGAACCCCGTATTCTTGAACAAGTACAGCTAACAAGGTTTTGATGCAATGATCGATGGTGGCTTCGTCGAGCGTTGTATCGGGGCTTTGCAGCCAGAAATGCAGGGCCATACTTTTTTCGGTTTGATGCGCTTCTTGCGATGGGTTTTGCCAGACATCGAACAAGCGTACATTATGCACAATATGCAGTTCGGGTGTTGTTCGAATTGCCTGCATAAGCGTGTCGTAGAGTTGTTGGTAGGATACCGCGTTATCGACCCAAAAAGCCAGGTCACGCGTAACAATAGGTTGGCGAGACAACGGCACGGGCTGGGCCATGGGTTGTTGTAATAAAGCCTCGAGTTCGAGTTCAAACACAATAGGCGCTTGTTTTAAGCCGGCGTCGTTAAGCAGTGCCGGGTGAAGCTCACCTGCCCAACCTATAGGTTGCTGATTAAGGCTAATTTTGGCTGAGCGCCCAGGGTGTAGGGCTGGGTGGCTTTGCGCCTCCCAACGCAGCTGTGGCGCCAAACGGCCGAAAAGGTTTTCGATATCATTTTTAATATCAAAAAAATCGACTTGACGCGTGGGGCTTGCCCACTGTTCGGGGCTGGCAGGCCCCCAGGCCGCACCGCCTAGGTATTGCGGTTGGTGGATGCCAGCAACCGTGAGGTCGCTATCTTGAACCTGTTCATCGCGCACGAAAATACGGCCGATTTCGAATATTCGTACCCGAGTTTCGCGTCGGTTGGCGTTGCGCTTGATAGTATCAACCAAGCCAGGAATTAAGCTAGAGCGCATTACCGCGAGTTGACTGGCAATGGGGTTGAGCAAACGAATGGGGTTTTTATTGGTGGTGTAAGTGGCTTCCCAGCGTTCTTCGACAAAGGAGAAGTTAATAACTTCTTGATAGTCGAGCGCGGCCAAGGTGTGGCGCACAGAGTGAGGACTGCGGTGTGTTTCGGGCGCCACGCGCATGATGGCGTCTGCTTTTGGCGGCCGGTCGGGCAAACGTTCGAAGCCGTAAATACGCGCAACTTCTTCGACCAGGTCTTCTTCGATAGCAATATCGAAGCGGTAGGCAGGCGGCGTTACCGAGAACACGCCTTGATCAACGGTAAACGGCATGCCTAATTGGTGAAAAATTGTGGCGACGGTTTGTTCATTAAGTGAAATGCCAAGCAAGCGCTCGCAGCGGTTTACGCGCATGGCAACGGGTTTGCGCTCGGGCAAGTTAATAATTTGGTCGTTTAAAGGCCCCGCTTCGCCGCCACAAATATCAATGATTAGCGAAGTCATGTATTCGAGACAGTCGGTAACGGTTGAATAATCGACGCCGCGCTCGAAGCGGTGGCTGGCTTCCGAACTAAATTTATAGTTGCGGGCACGCCCCATAATGGCCTCGGGCCACCAAAAGGCGGCTTCAAGATAAACATTGCGGGTGTCGGTAGTTACCGAGCTACTTTCGGCACCCATAATACCGGCCAAGCTTTCGATTTGTTTTCCAGAGCTAATCACCCCAACCTCGGGGTTGACCGTAATTGTTTGGCCATTTAATAAGGTAACTTGTTCGCCAGCCTGCCCCCAGCGAACATCGAGGGAGCCTTGGATTTTATCGAGGTCGAAAACGTGGTTTGGTTGGCCAAGTTCGAGCATTACGTAGTTAGAAATATCAACCAACACCGATAAGGAGCGCTGACCGGCGCGCTCGAGCCGCTCGACCATCCAATCGGGTGTTGCGGCGGCAGCATTAACATTGCGCATAATGCGCCCAGCAAAGCGCCCACACAAATCGGGGGCATGAATGGTAACCGGCAAGGTTTCATTGATGCTGGGTTTAATTGGCGTGATGCTGGGCTTTTTTAAGGTGCAGCCACTTAGCGCCGACACTTCACGTGCGATGCCTAAAATTGATAGGCAGTCGGCACGGTTAGGTGTAAGCGACAAGGTAAAAATGGTTTCGTCGAGCTTAAGCGCTTGGCGCAGGCATTGACCCACGGCCAGTTTGTCGGAAAGTTCGAGTAAGCCGTCGGAATCTTGCGAAAGCCCGAGTTCGTCACCAGAACACAACATGCCGAACGATTCCACACCGCGCATTTTGGCTTTACGAATTTTAAAATTGCCAGGTAGTGTGGCACCAATTTGTGCCAGCGGTGCTTTCATTCCGACTCTTACATTCGGGGCACCACAAACTATTTGTATAAGTTCGTCTGAGCCATTGTTAACTTGGCAAATATGCAGTTTGTCGGCGTTAGGGTGTTTTTCTAGCGAGACAACTTCGGCAACTACGACGTTTTCAAAAGCGGGTGCTGCGGGCTCAAGCTCTTCAACCTCTAGGCCGGCCATTGTTAGCTTATGGGCCAGTTCTTCGGTATTAATACTTGGGTTAGCAAACTGGCGTAACCAAGATTCTGGAAATTGCATGGTGTCGGTATCCTAAAACTGCCGCAGGAAGCGAAGATCGCCTTCGAAAAACTGACGCAAATCGGTAACGCCGTAGCGCAACATAGCTAGGCGTTCTAGCCCCGACCCAAACGCAAAGCCAATATGCTGTTCGGGATCGAGTCCGAAATTACGAATAACCTGGGGGTGCACCTGGCCCGAGCCCGAAATTTCTAGCCATTGGCCTTTGTTGGGGCCTGAGGTAAACATCATGTCGATTTCGGCTGACGGCTCGGTAAACGGGAAAAATGAGGGCCGAAAACGAACGCTGAGATTGTCGGTTTCGAAAAAGGCTTTTAGAAAATGGGTGTAAACGCCTTTTAAATCGGCAAAAGAGATGTTTTCGTCGACCCACAGCCCTTCGACTTGGTGAAACATGGGCGAATGCGTGGCATCGCTATCAACGCGATATGTACGCCCTGGCGCAATAACTTTTATGGGCGGTTTATGCATACGTGCATAACGCAGCTGCATGGGGCTGGTATGCGTACGCAACAATAACGGCAAGCCATCGGCGCCGTTAATGTCGATGTAGAAAGTGTCTTGCATCGAGCGCGCCGGATGGTTTTCGGGATTGTTTAAGGCGGTGAAGTTGGTCCAATCGTCTTCGATTTCGGGGCCCTCGGCGACATCGAAGCCGATAGAGGCAAAAATGCTTTCGATACGCTGCCAAGTTTGGATAACTGGGTGGATGCCGCCCTGCCCGCGCCCGCGGCCGGGTAAGGTAACGTCGATGGTTTCGGCAGCTAGGCGCTGTTGAAGTTGTTCTTGTTCAAGCTGATTACGACGCTCGGTAAGAAATGCCTCGATTTGTTGTTTAACTTGGTTGATGCGAGCACCGGCATCGCGTCGTTTTTCAGGTTCGAGTTTGCCCAGACCTTTGAGTAATGCCGTAACAGAGCCATTTCGACCCAAGAAAATCGCTTTGGCGTCTTCGAGTTGGGCGTTGGTTGTAGCTTGGGCAAATTGTTCTTGAGCTTGTGGGATTAAATCTTCGGGCGGCAGTGTCATGGGGTGGCTTCCAAATGCAAACGGAGCCCCAGAGAGCCCCGTTTACGCGACAAATAACAGAAAGAATCGAGGCGATTAAGCCGCTAGCGCAGCACGAGCCTTTTCGACAATAGCAGCGAATGCTGGCTTGTCGTTAACAGCCATATCGGCCAATACTTTGCGATCGAGTTCGATTTGGGCTTTTTTAGTGCCTGCAATAAAGGCGCTATAGCTTAAGCCTTGTTCGCGGCAAGCCGCGTTAATACGAGTAATCCAGAGACTGCGGAAAGTGCGCTTGCGGTTGCGACGGTCGCGATACGCAAATTGACCGGCGCGCATAACCGCTTGATTAGCAACCCGAAAGACCTTGCCGCGACGACCGCGGAAACCCTTGGCTTGCTTGATAACTTTTTTATGACGGGCGCGAGCATTGACCCCGCGTGTAGCACGTGACATTAGGTAGCCCCTTACGAGTTAGGTAACAAAGAACGAACGGCTGCTAGGTCGGCTTGATGTACGGCTACCGGCCCGCGAAGTTGACGTTTGTTTTTGGTGGTTTTTTTGGTGAGCAAGTGACGCTTAAACGCCTGCCCACGTTTGACCGACCCATTGGCACGAACCCGAAAGCGCTTAGCTGCTGCGCGTTTGGTTTTGATTTTAGGCATAATAAAAATACGATTTAGTTGTGACGCTAGGTGGCTGCCATGCCACGGCAACACTTGAACAACCCAAGAATCACTTGTTAAGTGTTTTACAAAGTACTTACCTTAAAAAAGCACTTTTAAAGCGCTTCTTGCCAACCCCTTAATTAACTTTATTAACATTAACCACTTAAAACTACGGTTAATTACCTAGAGCCAATTGCTTAAGGCTAAGTAGTTTAGCTAAGGCTGGTTACCTTAAAACGCCAAGGTTGGCAACGGTTTTTGCTACCGTAACTAAGCCAAAATAACTGGCCTGGCTATTTATTTGGCAACAAATACTTGTATAACCTAATAATTATACGTGGTTTTTTCTCGAAAACCAAATAGGGCTTGGCTGCATCTAACTGATTACTTTTATTGCAGCTCAATCAAGCCAAAAGCTTGCTACGTATACAGCTGCAACAGCCTGGGCTTCCGCATTTAAACAGCTTATTTTTATCAGAAGATGGCCATATTTGGCGGTAATTGCTGCCACAGGGGTAACTAGCTAGGCCAGCTACAGCGCTTAAAGGGTTTGTCAGTTATGCTGGCTATCACTGCCGATGGCTGTATTGTGTGTAAGTTGGGGTTGCGACATGCCTACGATTTAAGCCGGTTGCTACAGGCAGATGCTTAACTATCCAAACAGCTAACTGGGGCGATATTGCATGGCTTCGGCGATGTGGTCGGCCGAGATGGTTTCTTCTGCGGCCAGGTCGGCAATGCTGCGGCTCACACGAAGAATCCGATGGATGACTCGGGTTGACCAATGCCAGCGTAAGGCAGCTTTTTCTAGTAGTTGGCGTGTGGGAGCAGCCAAGGTGCAATGGCGTTCGATGCCAGTAACGTTAAGTTGGCTGTTAGTACATTGTTGTCGTTTAA
>DATGSD010000297.1:0-4448 GCA_035302965.1 Burkholderiaceae bacterium
CAGGCGCCTTTATGGCTGCAGCTTTATTTGCCCTCAAAGCGGCCTGAACACATTAAACGTTTGGTTGGACGTGCCCAAGAGTGCGGCTTTAAAGCCTTGGTAGTTACGGCCGACGCCCCTGTTAGTGGTAACCGTAACGCCGAGCAACGAGCGGGCTTTCAACTGCCTAAACCTATTTCGGCCGTTAACTTGAATGATTTTTTATTGCCTGCCGCACAAGCACACCCCGACAGTGGCAGTGGCCCTTTGTTTGCTAGCGGTTTGCTGGCCCAAGCCCCTACTTGGGATGATCTCGCCGATTTAATTCGACAATCGCCTTTGCCGGTTATTTTAAAGGGTGTGTTAAGCGCAGAAGACGCCAAAATAGCGCAAAATCTTGGTTGCGCCGGTATTATTGTTTCGAATCATGGGGGGCGAACCCTCGATGGTTTACCCGCTAGTATCGATGCCCTACCGGCTATTGTTGACGCCGTGGGGCCACACTGGCCGATATTGCTTGATGGTGGGATACGGCGCGGCAGCGATGCGTTTAAAGCCATTGCCTTAGGGGCAAAAGCGGTATTAATTGGCCGACCCATTGTGTGGGCATTGGCAAGTGCGGGCGCAGCAGGTGTTGCTCACAGCATTCAATTATTACGTGCCGAACTTGAAGTGTGCATGGCTTTAACCGGCTGCCCTAGCTTAGATGCCATTCAGTCATCGTCTATTTACTAGCCAACAATCGGTTTGTTGGCTAGCCTAGTTAAAGCCCTGTCTTATAAATTAATAATTATTCTTCGGGCAGCACATCGCCGCAATCGCTGTCTAGCCAACGCGCTTGTTGTTTGATGTCCATGGCAACGTCATGGCCATCAAACTGGCCTTTAACTAAAAACTGGCCCTGATGCGACTTTGGTGTCCAATCCCACACGCGCCCTTCCCCTTCCCAATTGCCATCAGAACTTTTGCACGAAAAAGTAAATTTGGCCTCGCTTGACGAGACAACATCAAGCTTGTGTGTGCATTCGGCATCGGGGTCATCAAGGGGTAAGCTTAATTCTTCTGCTGCCATTTCGGGAGTTATGCACTCTTGCAATGTGGTTTTACCCGATGGACCTAAATCGGATTGCTGCATCATTTCTTTCATTTGCTCGCGATGCTCGGCTGGCACTTGTTCGAGCATGGCTTCGATTTCTTGCATCAACGAGCCTAAGTCGGAGTCGCGGTCAATTTTAATTTCCCACAGCCCTGCTTCACGTTGCGGCAAGGTTTTGCCATAAGCTGGTGCCGCAGCAACAGCCAACGCACCCATTGTTAATAGTGGAATTGCCAACAATTTACGCATAAATCTCCTCCGAAAAATAATAAATAAGCATTAAAAACTAGGACGCTGCCAATAGTAAGCCAATGCACATCGTCTTTACGAACACCCATCAGTGCTTATCAACTTCTGCTGTTTTGTCGCGCCGATGACGTGCCGCATTACGTTTAAGGCGATCATTATCAGGAACCAAGCTAACAATCGTCCAATCGGTGGTGGGCTTAAATTCGGGTGCCAGTGTAAACGGCTGCGCCACCCCATCGGGATTGATAGCAAACAAAGGGATGGATTTTTCACCATGAATAGCGCGATAGCTATCGATGTTAAAGGCATTGGTTAATACCGTGCTACGTACTGCCCCACCGCGACCTAGCAGCGACGATAATTCCCAATAGGTTGCGTCTGGAGAAAACAATACTTGCTTTTCGGGGCGTAAGCTAATTTGGTGTTTTTCGGCAGCATCTTGACGACGCGCATCGGGCAAGGTGTAAACACGGTTTTTGCCAAATTCGTCACGAAACCGCATGGTTACCAACTCGTTAAAACTATCACCAGCGGTTAAGGCCAACACCCGACCCAAGCCGGAGCGATCGAGATTGAGGCGCGCGTGCTCTGAAATAGGGCTGCCATAATAGGTTGGTAAACCATCCATACGAGCTCGGGCAATACTATCCCAATCGCTATCGCATAAGCGAATCGGCACTTTGTGTTCGTGTAAAGCGAGGCCGATCGCGCGTGCCAAAGGGTTGGCACCAACAATTAAAAAACCCACTGGTTCGGGTTCGGCAACTTTTAATGCTACCGCCACAGGGCGCGCTGTTGCACTTTGCAAAATTACCGTGCCAATAATCACTAAAAAAGATAATGGCAAGAGTTGGTCAACATGGGCTAAACCCGAGTCGGCCAGGCGTAAAGCAAACAGGGCCGAAACAGCCGCTGCGACAATACCTCGAGGAGCTATCCAAGCCAATAATGCTTTTTCTCGCCAATTTAAAGGCGAGCCGCGAGATGAATACAAAACCTTAAGCGGCCTTGCAATAAACAACATAACTGCTAGCACAGCAAAGCCTTGCCACCCCAGTCCTAAAAGGCTTTCGAGTTTGACGCGAGCAGCCAAAATAATAAACAACACGGAAAGCAAAATTAGGCTTAGCGTTTCTTTAAATTCGAGAATTTCTTTAACGGGCACCCCACGTTTGTTGGCGATCCAAATCCCCATGACGGTTACCGTAAGTAAACCCGAATCGTTGCTAACGCCGTTAGAAATAGCAAAAGCACCAATTACGGCGGCTAATACCGACAGGCTTTCTAAATAGTCGGGCAACCAATTGCGTCGTAAAATTTCGCCAATTACCGCCCCAATTACTACACCAATTAAGGTACCGGTAATAACGGTTTGGCCAAAAATTAACAAGGCATGCCCCCAGCCGACACTGCCTTGCAAAGAAACGATAAATTCGTACGCTAATACTGCTAGCAAAGCGCCAATCGGGTCGATAATAATGCCTTCCCAGCGCAGCGTATTCGCGACAGAGGGCACTGGTCGAACGGTTCGGAGCAAGGGCGCAATAACTGTTGGCCCAGTCACCACCATAATGGCTCCAAATAACAAGGCTAACTCCCAGGGAAAGCCCATAATCCAGTGGGTTGCCGCCGTGGTTACCAGCCAAGTAATTAGCATGCCGGTACTAACCATGCGTCGCACAACCTTTTCTAAGCCACGAATTTGCTGAAACTCGAGGGTTAGACTGCCTTCAAATAAAATAATGGCAACCGACAAAGAAATAAAAGGAAAAAGCAGATCGCCAAACAAGGCTTCTGGATCGAGAACGCCGGTAGCCGGGCCCAGTAACAAGCCCCCTAACAACAAAAAAAGAATAGCCGGCAAATTTAAACGCCAGGCTATCCATTGACAAATAACCCCCAGTACCCCAATGCCGGCCAGCATAATTACATGGTATTCAGTCATCTTTGTACTGCCTTAAGGTGGGCCAGTGCCCACTTTGTAACCTCTTGACTTAATTGATCGGATGCGCGGCCAAATGCTTCAATAACTTGCGGAACTGCTTTACCAACAACGGGCTCGACAATTTCAAATCGCTCGCTAGCCAAGGTTTTACCATTTGCGCGATCGGCAACCATAGCATCAAATAGCAAATGAACAACAGGGTCGCCTTTGGGATGCTCGACCTGAAAGGCATTGAGCTCGCCCGATAATTCGTATTGGGCGTTATAGCTAGCTTTGCTATCAACCACTACTGCCTTAAATTCGCGTGTATCACGAAAGTCATCAGCCAAACGATGGCGCAACAAGATTGGCGCATTATCTTGCCAACGCACGGCTGGATAAGCGCTAATTTCATTAGAGTTGGGTGGCACCACAAGTACCCGCGAGCCGGCAATTGGCCCAGCGGCAAAAGGCGTTTGAATGAACAAGGGTTCTAGTGCGGCTGTTGTGGACTTTGGCTTTATCGCTGTTTGCTGCGCTGGCAATCGATAGAGCGTTATTTCTTCGGATTTTGGCAGCACATTGCAAGCACTTAATGCTGCTAAAGCCCAGGCCAATAAGCCGGCCCGAAACCAGCCAGCACGAAGCAGATTCTTTAAGCTCATGGCGTGTACTCTTTCAAAGTTTCTCGACCCAGTAAATAGTCGGCGGGGTTGTTATCAAGATTACGCAGAACTGCACGCAGCGCACTTAAGGTTTCTTGCAGTTCGCTTAACGCTGGGCCCAAATTGCGTAAGCCGCGAGCGCCCTCATCGACAGCACCTCGATTGTCTTGCACTAAACGATTGACACTTGTTGCGCTGGCTTCTAGCGTTGCGAAAGCATTTTCGGCAGCGCTTAATGAACGGCTTAATTGGTTTTCGCTAAGCCCTTCGAGCTGCTCAACCAACTGGGTGCTTTTTTCTAAAAACGTATTAAGTTGGCGGCTAAGTTTAGTGAGTTCGGTCATGGTGGTCGCTAAGTCGGATTCGTGCTCAGCCAAAACACTGCTTAGCTTTTCGGTATTTTTTAAGGTTTTGCTAAACGCCGCTATATTTTCTTGTGACAAAAGGCGTTGTGCACTAAATACCAACCGACTAACACCAGCCATTAAATCGTCGCTAGTGGCCAATAAAACACTGATTGATGAACGACGCGCCA
>DATGSD010000298.1:0-3685 GCA_035302965.1 Burkholderiaceae bacterium
ACCAAAATATAAAAACGCTTAATAGATGGGTTGTAATCGAGATCGATGTCGTAAACCTTGCCCACCTCCATACCTAAAAACTCGATAGGTGCGCCAACGGTTAAGCCACGAACCGGCTGATTAAACACCATGTCGACGCGAAACGGTGGACCATTAGGCTCGGCAAGAGCAATGTCGGCATCGGCGCTAAGCGTAAAAACAGTATCTGCCGGTGCTGGCGTTTCGTTGTGTGGGTTAATAGACGCAAAAGCGATTCCGCCCGCAACAATAGACGCCAAGGAAGCCGTTTGTAATTGCACGCCGTCAGAGCCAAAAGAAAAATCGATGCCGCTGACATTCCAGAAACGGGTATCGGAGGTGACGAATTTATCGTTAGGTGAATCGATAAAAACATGGATGTAAATTTCATCGCCGTCATCGCTAAGCTCGTAACCGATGACACGCCCTACCGGAATATCGCGGTAATAAATCGGCGAACCAATTTCTAGCGACCCCAAAGTATCGCTAACGACACTAAAACGTTTACCAGGACGATCGCCGGTAACCTCTGGGGGTTTCTCGAGGCCAACAAATTCGTACACCGGTGCGCTACCATCGGGTTCGCCTGCTGGTGGATCAACACTGATATATGGGCCCGATAAAATCGTGCTTAAACCCGAAATGCCGGTTAGCGAAAAACGCGGTCGGACCACCCAAAAATAAGTGCCCTCGCGCGTAAAGTATTTTGCTCCGTTACGATCGAGCTCGGCTTTGACCAACACACCATCGCGGTTGGGTGAAACACCAATGTTGGTTACATGCCCGATGACAACGTCTTTATAGCGAACCTTGGTTTGACCAACCTCGAGGCCTTCGGCAGAGTCGAAACGAATAGTAACTGTAGGACCAGTTTCTAGCCAACCACGCACTAACAGCGACAGCCCAATTAACGCCGCAACCAAAGGTACTAACCATACCCAGGAAATGCGACGTCGACGTCGGATAAGTGGCGCACGCGCCTGCCCTTGCTTATTATTTTCGGCCATTTACTCCTCTTGAACTAGCGACGTGTTAAGCGTAGCAGCTTGACGCGGTTTTTGTAGCTTACTTGTTAATTCTTGCTCGTTTTTTGTCTCTAGTTTGGACGGACTTTGTCGATTCCATCCCATGCGAGCATCATACGACATTGCCGCGAACATCGTTAAGATAACAACAGCGCCAAAGGCGGTTGCTCCGGGACCGGCTTTAACCTGCGATAAACCCGGAAAATCGGCCATGGCTGTTAGCAGCAACACAACGAAAACATCAAGCATAGACCAATGGCCAACAAACTCGATGATTTGATACAAACGCGTGCGCTGTCGTTGAACCCGTTGTCCGCGCCATTTGTTATGGATGAGCAAAAAGCCCAGGGCCAAAATTTTAGTGATAGGCACTAAAACACTGGCTGTAAATACGACAAGTGCCAGTTCGACAGATCCCATCTGCCAAAGCTCAATAACCCCACCTAAAATTGTGTGAGAGTTCGCGCCCGTTGGTAAGCGCAATTCCATAACTGGCAAAATATTTGCTGGCAAATATAGAATGGCGGCCGCAATTACAAAGGCCCAGGCGCGCGAGAACGAATCGGGTATAAAGCGAAAGACCTGCGCGCCACAGCGCCTACAAAACCGTGTTGTAGTTCGCATGGGTTGAATATAGCCACAACTGCGGCAATCGATAACAGCTTGCTTGTCTTGACAATTTTGGCCAGCCACTGCAACCAAGCCTTGGTCTTCGGCCAATTGCCAAATAGTATTTGCCGATAGGCGCCCACTAATTGTCATTAAAACCAGCAAAACGCCAAAGGCATATAAAGCGGGCCCAATGTGTACGGTAGCCATGCCCGCTAACTTAACCAAGGCCACCAATATGGCCAGGCACAGCACTGGAATCATGCTCCAGGAAACAATAGCCTCGAGAACGCGCAGGCCGAAGCGGAAATCCGACGGTAAGTTTTTTTTATAAATACGCCGTATCGCCCAAAGCTGGAAACACAATTGCCCTACAGGAAACACAACCGTAAATAAAAAGCCCATTAGGGCAACTAAATGATAGCCTTGCTGCCAAGTTAGCCATAATGCTTGCGGAATGCTGGCATTAACCGTGGTTCCTTGCAAGGTTAAAACGACAATCGGAAAAGAGTAGGCAATAGCAAAGGTAATTAAACTGCCTAGCAGTATGGCGGTCCAATCGTTTAGGCTTAAAGCACTATATCGATAGAGAGTCGCATGACACCTAACACAGCTGGCCGCCGTATCGGCAGCCAGCTGGATTCGTTGGTGCAATTGCCCACATTGGCGACAAGCAAGCAACGGCGTGGGTTTCATTAGTCGATTAGCTCGGCTTCAGAATCGACCGGTGGAGGTTGTTTATGGGAATTGTCGGATTTTTTATCGTCGATATTAAGGACTATTTCGTCGTTATCATCGATGTCTATCTCGACGGCCCCACCGTCGGCGAGCTTGCCGAATAACAGCTCGTCGGCCAATGCACGGCGTATCGTGTCTTGGATAAGACGTTGCATTGGACGCGCACCCATTAAGGGGTCGAAGCCTTCTTTGGCTAAGTGTTCGCGTAAGCGTTTGCTAAAGCTTGCTTCGACGCGGCGCTCGTGTAGTTGATCTTCGAGTTGCATCAAAAACTTATCGACCACCCGCATAATGACATCGCGCGATAAAGGCGTAAAGCCAATTATTGCGTCGAGACGGTTGCGGAATTCGGGCGTAAACAAACGTTTGATTTCGGCCATTTCGTCGCCGCTTGTAGACGGCGGTGTAAAACCAATAGCCGTACGACTAAGCGCTTGAGCCCCCGCGTTAGTGGTCATGATAATAATGACGTTACGAAAATCGGCTTTGCGACCATTGTTGTCGGTTAGCGTGCCGTGATCCATTACCTGCAACAAGATGTTGAAGATGTCAGGATGGGCTTTTTCGATTTCGTCGAGTAACAAGACGCTATGAGGTTGTTTGGTAATGGCTTCAGTAAGCAAACCACCCTGATCGAAACCCACATAACCTGGAGGGGCACCAATTAAGCGCGAAACAGCGTGGCGCTCCATATATTCGGACATATCGAAGCGTAAAAGCTCGACCCCCATAGTGAAAGCAAGCTGGCGTGCCACTTCGGTTTTGCCAACACCCGTAGGCCCAGAAAATAAGAAAGAACCAATGGGTTTATCGGGACGCCCTAAGCCTGAACGTGCCATTTTGATGGAAGCCGCCAAGGCTTCGATGGCTTCGTCTTGACCAAACACCACGGTTTTAAGGTCGCGCTCGAGGGTTGCTAAACGCTTGCGGTCGTCACGCGAAACACTTTGGGGGGGAATACGTGCAATTTTAGCGACCGTTGCTTCGATTTCGGGCTTGCCGATAACTTTCTTTTTACGTGAGCGCGGCAATAAGCGCTGTGCAGCACCGGCTTCGTCGATGACATCAATTGCCTTATCGGGCAAGAAACGATCGTTGATATAGCGGTCGGCTAATTCGGCTGCTGTTGTGATAGCCGCACTTGAATAACGGACGCTGTGGTGTTTTTCGAAATGACCTTTTAGGCCACGTAAAATACGGATGGTTTCGTCGACCGACGGCTCGAGTACATCGATTTTTTGGAAACGGCGCGATAGCGCATGGTCTTTCTCGAAAATGCCACGGTATTCGGTATA
>DATGSD010000299.1:0-5556 GCA_035302965.1 Burkholderiaceae bacterium
TTGCGCGTTTAGTTTATTCGGCAAGCTGTGTTTCGAGCTCTCCGAGAACACGATAGCAATCGAGTACTTTTTGGACGGAAGAGTTAGGTTCGCGGTTCTCGCGAATAGCTGCAAAGAACTCACGATCTTGTAACTCGATACCGTTCATGGAAACGTCAACCTTGGAAACGTCGATTTGCTTGTCGTAACCATCGTAAAGATCGTCGTAACGCGCAATATAAGTGCCTGTATCGCCAATGTAACGGAAGAATGTTCCTAAGGGACCATCGTTATTAAACGAGAGCGACAAAGTACAAATTGCACCGTTTTCAGCTTCAAGCTGGATGGACATGTCCATCGCAATGCCTAGCTCGGGATGAATTGGCCCTTGTAAAGCATTAGCCTTTACGATGCGCGAATTTGCCTGATAGGCAAAAAGGTCGACCGTGTGTGCTGCATGGTGCCACAACAAGTGGTCAGTCCAGGAACGGGGTTCTCCGAGGGCATTGATATTTTTGCGTCGGAAGAAAAACGTTTGAACATCCATTTGCTGGATATTGAATTCGCCGTTTTGAACTTTATTGTGGATCCACTGATGCGAAGGATTAAAGCGACGGGTATGACCAACCATCGCAACCTTACCGCTTTCTTTTTGTGCCTCAACAAGCGCCTGAGCGTCGGCCCAAGAGTCGGCCATAGGGATTTCGACTTGCACATGCTTGCCAGCTTTGAGTACTTCGATGGCTTGAGCGGCGTGCATTTGTGTTGGTGTACACAAGATAACTGCATCGACCTCAGGCAAGGCTAGCGCTTCGGAAAGCTCGGTAGTTGTGTGCTCGACGCCGTATTTTTCGGCAACCTCTTTAGTTTGCTCTGGGCGCCGGCCAATTAAAGAGACAACTTTTACATCGGGGATATTTTTTATGCCATCGAGATGTTTAACACCAAATGCACCTGGTCCGGCAAGCGCAACATTGATGGTTTTACTCATATTAATTATCCTCCAAAATCAGATGCCCGACAGCAGTATTAGATGCCGGAACATGATAGAAACGTTTTTTAACCGTGGGCTTGGCACCGCCGACAACATCAGCCATAGCGCCGCGGGCTATTAACCACATGACTAACTCGATGCCTTCTGAACCGGCTTCGCGCACATATTCGATGTGAGGAACCTCGGCCAAACCAGCAGGATCTTCGATTAAACGATCGAGGAATTGGTTATCCCACTCTTGGTTAATAAGACCAGCACGCGCACCTTGTAATTGGTGGCTCATGCCGCCCGTACCCCAAATTTGGACGTTGAGATCTTTGTCGAATGATTCGACGGCGCGACGAATAGCCTGCCCTAATTCGAAGCAACGCTTACCTGAAGGAACAGGATACTGCACCACATTGACAGCAAACGGAATGACTTTACAAGGCCATTCTTCGGGCTGCCCATACATTAAGGTAAGCGGTACGGTTAAACCGTGATCGACAGGTAATTTATTGGCAATAGTTAAATCGAAATCGTCTTGAATAACCGATTGTGCAATATGTGATGCTAACTCGGGATAGCCATAAACTTTTGGTACAGGACGTGGTCCCCAACCTTCATCGGCAATTTCGAACTCGGCAGCTGTTCCGATAGCAAATGTAGGAATGAGATCGAGAGAAAATGCACTTGCATGGTCGTTGTAAACCAAGAAAACAACATCAGGCGGATTGTCTTTAATCCATTGTTTAGCGTATTCGTACCCTTCGAATACGGGCTTCCAGTACGGCTCTTCAGTTTTGCCTAGATCGACGGCAGCACCAATAGCTGGTACGTGAGAGGTATAAACGGACGCAGTAATACGTGCCATTAACTTTCTCCTTGTTGGTTAGCGGCGCCTTGCGGCTGACGATGGGGTTGTGCATCGCCATCTTCGCCAAGATAACGATTTCCTTCGACAGAACGGCCACCACTTACCATCATGTCGCGGTATTCTTGCTCGGTCATACCCGTCATAGAACCAGCCATTTGCTGGAAGCTAAGACCATCGGTAAACCCGAGTTTGGCTAAAAAGTAAATATTGCCGCCTGTACGCATCATCCAGTTAAGGTCGCGTGAAAGCACGGCTTCTTTCTGTTCTTCTGTCATGGGCCACTCGTCGAGATAAGCACGCTCGTCGGCACGAAACCGATCGCGGTTTTCTGGCTTCATGAGTGACATGCAGAACTGGTTTAACCAATACCCTTTACGGGATTGTTCGGCATCGAAAATAATAGTGCCGGGTACATCACTATATGGTTTATCAAGTGACATGATTCATCTCCTCGGGCCAATAAAGCCTCATAGGGTTATCAACCAGCAGTTTTCGCTGCAATTCGGTTGAGGGCGCTATATGGGGTATGAAATCGACCAAAAGACCATCATCGGGCATGTGATCTTTTAAGTTAGGATGCGGCCAATCGGTACCCCAAAGCACCCGGTCTGGAAAGGTTTCGACAACGCGACGCGCAAAAGGTACGACATCGCGGTAGGCATTTTGTTCGCCATTTAATGCTGGCGGACCACTAATTGATAAGCGTTCGGGGCAACTAACCTTACTCCAAACGTTATCGTGTTCTTGCATAAATTTAAGGAATAATTGAAATTCGGGGCCATCGACTGGTTGACTCACGTCGGGCCTACCCATGTGATCGACAACAACCGTTGTTGGCAACGCTGAGAAAAAATCCCATAGCTCGGGTAAATCGACCGCCTCGAAATAAATAACAATATGCCAACCCAAACCTTTAATTCGGTTAGCAATTTCGGTTAATTCGTCTTTAGGCGTGAAATCGACTAAGCGACGTACAAAATTAAAACGCACCCCTCGGACGCCCGATTGATGCATTTGCTCGAGTGCGGCATCGGAAACATCGCGCCTAACCGTAGCAATACCCCGTGCTTTACCGTTGCTGTGCTCTAGCGCATCGATCATGGCGCTATTGTCGGCACCGTGACAAGTAGCTTGTACGACTACGTTACGCTCGAAACCAAGATGATCACGTAACGCAAAAAGCTGATCTTTACTAGCATCGCAAGGCGTATATTTACGTTCGGGAGCATAGGGGAATTGATCGCCTGGGCCGAACACATGGCAATGGGCGTCTACTGCACCAGCAGGTAATTTAAATTGTGGCTTTGACGGATTTTGGTACCAGTCGAGCCAACCTGGTGTTTTGGTAAATGTCATGGCATTTAGAGATTAATCGATATATTTAAGCCCAGCTTTCTCGAGCGGACCACGCATTTCGTACATATCGAGGCCGAGCACCCCAGACGCTAGCTTGGCCCTTTTTTCTTCCTCGTTGGCTTCGCGTGCTGCCGCTGCATCGGCAACTTTGCCAGCCAAAGCAGCCGGTACTACAACAACGCCGTCGTCGTCGGCCACAATAACGTCGCCAGGGTTAACAGCAGCACCAGCACAAACGATAGGAATATTTACTGAACCCAGCGTTGCCTTAACTGTGCCTCTAGCACTAATTGCTTTGCTCCAAACTGGGAAACCCATTTCGGTGAGATCGCGCACATCGCGAACCCCACCATCAATAATTAAGCCACGTGCACCACGTGCCATAAACGAAGTAGCTAGTAAGTCGCCAAAAAAACCATCGGTCGATTCGGCAGTTACCGCTGCAACAACAACGTCGCCTTCTTGGATTTGCTCTGCAACCACGTGCATCATCCAGTTATCGCCAGGTTGCAATAACACCGTTACCGCGGTGCCAGCAATGTGCGCGCCTGGATAAATAGGCCGCATATACGGTTGCATTAAACCCACACGACCCATGGCCTCGTGAACCGTTGCACTGCCGAACGTTTGTAAACGCTTAGTCGCTTCAGCATCAGCCCGCTGAATAGTTTGTTTAACAACGCCTAAATTATTTAATTTCATGAAAAGCTCCTAGCGACCTTGCTCTTTTAAGGCAGCATCAAGCCGTGGGAATACACGGCGCGCATTACCTTCGTAAATTTTGTATTTTTCTTCGGGGGTTAAATCGAGTGCTTCGATATAACGCTTGGTATCGTCGTAATAATGACCGGTTTCTGGGTCGATACCACGCACGGCACCAATCATTTCGGATGCAAACAAAACATTTTCGACCGGGATAACTTCGGTTAATAAATTGATACCTGGCTGGTGATAAACACAAGTATCAAAGTAAATATTTTTTAATAAGTGTTCGGAAAGTAAAGGCTTTTTAAGCTCTTGTGCCAAACCACGGTAACGCCCCCAGTGATAAGGTGCAGCACCGCCACCATGAGGAATAATCAATTTTAATTCGGGGAAATCTTTAAACAAATCGCCCTCGATTAACTGCATAACCGCTGTTGTATCGGCATTAATGTAATGCGCTCCGGTGGTATGGAAGCTGGGGTTACAACTGGTTGAGACATGAACCATTGCCGGGATATCGTATTCGACCAGCTTCTCGTAGATGGGATACCAATAACGATCGGTTAAAGGTGGGCTTGTCCAGTGACCACCAGAAGGATCTGGATTTAAATTAACGTTAACGAAGCCGTATTCTTCGACACATTTTTCGAGCTCGGGAATACAAGTTTCGACATCAACTCCGGGCGATTGCGGCAACATGGCTGCGCCAATAAAGTGATCTGGAAACAACTGCGAGACGCGATAGCACATTTCGTTGCACAACGCCGACCAAGCCGCAGACGTTTCAAAATCGCCAATATGATGAGCCATGAAACTGGCACGCGGACTAAAAATTGTGAGGTCGATGCCGCGCTCTTTCATGAGGCGCAGTTGGTTTTTTTCGATAGTTTCGCGAATTTCATCATCGGAAATTTTAAGTTCGGATGGCTTAGGTGTTTCTGCCGGATTACCCAAACTTGCGATTTGCCGATTACGCCAATCGGCTAGTGCTTGTGGCGCGGTTGTGTAGTGACCGTGAATATCAATGATCATTCGAAACCCTTATAACGAAAGTATTTTTATGCGGCTCGGCGAAAATAATGTAGGAATGAATGGTTACGCTAAAAACGATAACCAACAGACTTGAGCCGTATTTTTAGCTAGAAATTGGCTAATTGAGGCTGACTAATTAACACGGTTACGTGCTAATACATAGAACTGTGTGGCCAAAGACCGACCGATACAACTATTATACGCCCCGCCTATTTATTATCACCTTCAAATAAACAACTTAAAAGCGCATAACTAAACTAGCAGTTATGTTGAATTAGCATAACTAATCGGTTTGCCGAAGCCCTGGGTTGCTACTTGTTCACCAGAATCAAATACAAGAATATTTTCGGGCCAACGCAATGCCGCCAATCGGAAACGAGACCCTTGTGTTGATTGTTTGTTGCGCCGATCACGCCAGCGAGCACCTACCGAATAATCGATGCACATGACATTGCCTAAACGGCCGTGCCAGGAAGCTGGGGGTATGCCCCGAAATAGTTGCGTATATCGTGGCGCATCGGGTTGTAAGGTTGATCGATATAAACGCCAATAGTGCCCAATGACAACGGGTATTTTTTCGGAATACGATTCCCACCATTTGACCCGGTCAGAAAAGCGCCAGCGATTACCAACA
>DATGSD010000300.1:0-11342 GCA_035302965.1 Burkholderiaceae bacterium
CAAGCTTTATGGCATTACGCTAACGATGGCGCTCGTTTTGGCGGTATTTGCGGCTATTGTTGTTGCCTTGGCCTTGTCGCGGCGCTTGGTGCGACCTTTATTAACCTTGGCAGCCGGTACCCAAGCGGTTGGTGTGGGCGATTACCGTCCACTACCCGAGCCACCTGAAAAAGATGAGGTAGGGCAATTAACGCGTTCGTTTAATGCCATGACACGGCAGCTCGATGAAGCGCGCCGCATGGTCGAAAACAATCGTCAGCAACTTGAGCGCTCGAATGTTTATCTCGAATCAATCTTAAGTAATTTGTCGTCAGGTGTTTTAGTTTTTGACGAAAACTTTCGGGTAACCCTTTTTAATCAAGGCGCTCAAAGCATTTTAGGTGTTGATTTGCGTTCGGTTAAGGGTCGGCCTCTCGAAACTATTGATGGTGCGGCTGAGCTAGCCGTACAAATTAAAGAGGCATTTGCGGCGCACGAGGCGGTGGGCTCTGAGCGCAGCTATTGGCAGCAGCAAATCGAGTTAGGGGCAGAAGACACTAAGCAGCAACAAACGGCAGCCATTACTTTGTTAGCTCGGGGCACGCATTTGCATATTGCCAGCCGTGGTAACGGGTATTTAGTTGTGTTCGATGACATTAGCGAGGTTATTTCGGCCAACCGTGTTGTTGCGTGGGGCGAGGTCGCGCGTCGTTTAGCTCACGAAATTAAAAACCCCTTAACACCTATACAGTTATCGGCCGAGCGGCTCGCGATGAAATTGGCTGACCGTCTTAACGAAAGCGATGCCGCCATGCTAACTCGCTCTACGAATACAATCGTCAACCAAGTGACCTCCTTAAAGCAAATGGTAGACGATTTCCGCGAGTATGCACGTACGCCACCGGCACAATTACAAACCATTAGCCTTAACGAGTTAATTGCCGATGTTTTAACTTTGTACGGTTGGGATGCAGAAAGCGGCGTGGCGCGCGATAATGGACAAAATGTAAAAATACAGGCAAGCTTTGAAGCAGGTTTACCTGCCATCGAGGGCGATCCAACGCAGCTGCGGCAGGTAATTCATAATTTGCTTGCTAATGCTCGCGATGCCGCTTTGTCTAACCATAACAATGGCAGCGCTTGTATTTGGGTTCGTACTCAGAAAACGGTAACTGGTCTAGAGGGTCAGCAAGCCAACGAGGCAATTCGTTTTACCGTCAGCGATAACGGACCTGGCTTCGAGGCGCAGGTGTTAGCCAGAGTGTTCGAACCCTACGTAACCACTAAGTCGGCGGGTACGGGGCTAGGCTTGGCCATTGTTAAAAAAATAATCGAAGAGCATTCGGGGCGTATTGATATTGCTAACCAACGAGAAGGTGGGGCACGTATTTCAATCTTGTTTACCCGTTTAGCTCATGCAACTAACGGTAACGCAAGTGCTGCGCAACACAATAATCGCGTTAAAGACACATAGGTGATAGTTTATGGCCAGAATTCTGGTTGTCGATGATGAAATTGGCATTCGAGAGCTTCTTTCCGAAATTTTGTATGACGAAGGTCATACCGTCGAACTTGCTGAGAATGCGGCCGAGGCGCGTGCAGCACGTTTAAAGCAGCGGCCCGATTTGGTTTTGCTCGATATCTGGATGCCAGACACCGATGGCGTCAGCTTGTTAAAAGAATGGGGCTCACAAGGCTTGCTCGACATGCCCGTCATCATGATGAGCGGCCATGCTACGGTCGATACCGCTGTCGAAGCGACGCGTATTGGTGCTGTCGATTTCCTAGAAAAGCCGATTACCTTACAAAAGCTTTTGCAATCAATTTCAGCCGCTTTGTCGCAGGCCAGCCAAAGCAGTGCAAAATCAAAACCGGCTGCGCCGGCGGCCGCTAGCGCTCAAACGGTAAGCGCACCCGAACACGATCAACCCTTGGTAACCACACCAGCACCGCCTATGGGGGGGCAAGCTCCTGCAGCTCCCGAGCCTAACCCGGCTTATCTTGGCAATATCCCTCTTGACCAACCTTTGCGCGAAGCTCGCGACGAGTTCGAACGCCAGTATTTCGAATATCATTTAAAGCAAGAAAATTACAGCATGACGCGTGTTTCCGAAAAATCGGGCCTCGAACGTACCCACTTGTATCGCAAGCTTAAACAGCTAGGCATCGAGGTGGCGCGTCGTCGTAGCAGTGGCAATCAGTAAGCCAATACTGGGTATCGAGCTTGCGCGCTGTTGCGGCAGCGATAACTAGCAAGCAAATATCGCTTAATTATCGTCGCGTTTTGGGGCGCGGCCGATTGAATCGATAGAAATTCGAACTTCACCAGACGCTTTACGCACTTGTGCGGCGCGCCAAGCATGGCCGTAAGCCACTTCGAGGGTTAAGTGGATGTTGCCGTCAAGTTGGCGCTGCGATTCTAGTGCAGCTAATAAACGTTGGCGCCACTTTTTACCGACCAAACCTGGGCGCCGCTGGGTACTGGGGTTGCCGCCTAAATTCCAAACATCTGCTAGTAGTTTTTCGGCATGGCGATAGGTGAGCGTGATGATTTCTTGGTCCATAACTGGGTCGGTAAAACCACGCTCGAGTAGCAAGTCGCCAAAGTCGTGCATGTCGACAAACTGAAGTGTTTGCGTTTCGATTTTGGCATCGGTAAGCGCTTGGCGTAATTCTTGCAGCGAGGCCGGACCAAATGCCGAAAACATAGCTAGGCCACCTGAACGCAACAGGCGATACCATTCTTCAAACACTTTATGCGGTTCAGGGTGCCAATGCAGCGCCAGATTTGACCACACTAAGTCGATAGACGACGGACTAATACTGCTTTTAGCTAAATCGCCCAGAACAAATTCGGGCTTAGGAGCGGCTATTTTGCGAAGCTTTTGCCAGAGACCTGGCCGTTTGGCATGGCGCTGCTGAGCAACGTTTAGCAAGGTTTCGCAAGCGTCTAAGCCAGTGTAGGCTGCTTCGGTGTAGCGCGACCGCAAGGGTTCTAATGCATGAGCGGCACCGCAACCGGCATCTAAAATATGGTTAGGCTGTAAACGGATATAACTTAGACGTTGTAAAAGGCGCTGTGCGATTTCGCCGTACAAGAACTGGGCTGCATCTAGCGGGCTGCGACGTGTAAATTGTTGGCGAACATGATCGGGGTTGATCGGAAGAACAGAAGGCTGTGACATTGATAGCAACAAACAGTGGCGGTGGCAGGTAAACAAGTTTACTGTTGTCAATTTACCATGCTTGGCGTGCCCAATTGGGAAGAGAATTTAGTCATCTAACAAGTTTTAAAGGGCAACGAAGGCTTAATAGCATTTGAACGCACTGGGATTTTGCAGCGGTAGAGCATGAGTTTTATACGTTTTTTGGCAAGTAAAGCCACATCGATTGTTCCGACACTTTGCCCATTGTGCGACGGCCAAGCCAAGGGTGGACATTTATGTTTAAGCTGCGAAAACGATTTGCTGGCAAATTCTTTGGGCGCTCGATGCTCGGTTTGCATGTTGCCGCTTCCTTTATTTAGCACTTCTTGCCCCGATTGTGCAGCTTTGCAGCCAGCTTACGATAAAATTATTAGCGCTTTCGATTACAGTCACCCGGGCGATCTTTTAATTCATCAGTTTAAATCGGGTGGTCGGCTTGATCATGCAAGGCTGCTTAGTCGTTTATTAGTTAACGCGATTCAATTAAACAAAGTAAGCGAATTGGGTTCAGTTGTAGTAGTGCCAATCCCGTCAACGGCAGCTGCCTTGCGGCGTCGGGGGTTTAACCCAGCAGCCGAATTGGCACGTAATTTAGCACGCTCTTTACGGCTGCCCTGCCGCCACGATTATTTATATCGTTATCCCGAAACCCAGGCGCAAAAGCAGTTGTCTCGTAGCCAGCGTTTGCAAGAAGGCCAGCAACGTTTTTGGTGCCAAGATAATTTGCCACCAAATTGTATTGCCTTGGTTGATGATGTCTTAACAACCGGAAGCACGTTACACAGCGCTGCTCAGGTTTTAAAACAAGCCGGAGCAGCTTCGGTAATTGGTTTTGTGGCGGCACGAACCCCTTATCGTCAATGGCTTAAATAGGGTGCCGCAATAGTTAACGTTTATGTTTCATATCGTTTTAGTTTCTCCTGAAATACCCCCCAATACCGGTAATGTGATTCGTTTAGCGGCTAATTCAGGAGCCTGCCTACATTTAGTTAAGCCTTTGGGGTTTGCGCTTGACGATAAAAAACTAAAACGGGCGGGTTTAGACTATCACGAGTGGGCCAGGGTGCTTGTTCACGAGAATTTATCGGCCGCTTTATTAGCAACTGGTAGCGATGTGCAGCGCCGTTTTGTATTAACGTCTAAGGGCTCGCGTTTGTTTGCCAAGGTCGCGTTTCAAAAAGGGGATACCTTTGTTTTTGGCTCAGAAACCGCTGGCTTGCCCGAAAGCTTGCTTAGCAACTTCACAATTGAGCAGCGTTTGCGTTTGCCGATGCGACCAGGGCAGCGCAGTTTAAATCTCTCGAATGCGGTTGCAGTTACCGTGTACGAAGCTTGGCGCCAGTGTGGCTACGAGGGCAGTATTTAACGAAACAAGAGTGGTGCGCCAGGGCCTGCTTAGCTTGTTATAACGTTTAATAAATTAATTGTTGCTATTCGGCTCGAGCTTGGCGTGCCAATAAGGCTTTTACCGCTTGTGACGGCGTAACACCATTAAATAAAACGTCGTTAACGGCTTGTGTAATGGGTAATTCGACCTCGTAGCTTTGGCCTAACTCGAGCACGGCTCGGGCACAGCGTACGCCTTCGGCGGTGGTAGATGCCGATAAAATAGTGGTTAAAGGCTCGCCGCGTCCGATGGCTAAGCCAACTTGTCGATTGCGTGACAAGTCGCCGGTTGCCGTTAATACTAAATCGCCCAACCCGGCTAAGCCCGAAAACGTATGCTCGTGGCCGCCCAAGGCTGTACCAAGCCGGCGCATCTCGGCCAGGGCGCGGGTTATTAAAGCGGCGCGAGCATTAGCCCCTAAGCCCAAGGCATCAGAAATACCGCATGCGATGGCCATAATGTTCTTAAGCGCACCGGCAGTTTCGACACCGATAATATCGCTGCTGCTATAAATGCGCGCGGTTTGCCCGTGCAGGGCTTGCCTAACTTTATCGATTGCTACGCGATATTTGCTGGCAATGGTTAAGGCAACGGGTAAGCCTTGGGCCACTTCGTGAGCAAATGATGGCCCCGATAACACCCCAGTGCTAAGCGTATTTAATTGTTTTGTGTGTTGCTCAACGATTTGATGTGGCAAAAGGCCTTTTTCGGCATGAAAACCTTTACACGTCCAGACTAAGGCAGGTAGCTCGGTGTTTTTATGAGCCAAGTGCTTTTGCAGCTGCGTACAAATGTCGGCCATACCCGCAACAGGCACGCCCAAAATAATAAGGCCAGGTTCGCTACCAAGTACGTGCTCAAGGGCGACGTCGAGTTGGCTGGTGCATTGAAGTGCCGACGGTAACTGGATATTGGGCAAATAGCGCTTGTTTTGCCGAGTGGCGTTAATTGCAGCTGCTTGTTCGGGATCGCGTGCCCACAAAATAGTGGCGGCCTTGGCGCTAGCCAATGCCGCCAGGGCCGTTCCCCAACTACCAGCACCCAGTACCGCTACCTTAGCGGATGGGGTAGCCATAATTTATTGGCTGCCTGCGCCCCGAGGCAAGATAATGCCAGGGTCTTCAGGCGCTTCGCCACCTTGTTGCTCGGCAAGTTCTTGTAGGCGTTGCTCGTACAAGGCCTGGAAGTTAACCTCGGCAAGGTGTAGTGGCGGCAGGGTTGTGCGGTTGATTAAATCGGCAACGTTGGCGCGTAGATAAGGGTACAACATGGTTGGGCAAACAATACCCATTAATGGATCGAGCTGTTCGTTAGGGATATTTGACGCTTCAAAAATACCCGCTTGTGTTGCTTCGATTAAATACAGAACTTTGTCTTCGATACGCGTTGTTACGGTAACTGTAACGGTGCTTTCGTAGACGGCATCGGCAAGTTGCTGACCGCCAACGTTAATGGCGACTTCAACAGCAGGGCCTTCTTGTTCTAGAAAAATCTGTGGCGCGTTCGGCATCTCGAGTGAGACGTCTTTGACATAGGTGCGCTGGAGATTGAAGCTTGGCTCGTTGCCTTCGTTGGTTTGGGCGCCTTGTTGGTTTTGGTCCTGGGTGGCCATGGGGTTTCCTTGTATTGAAGCGTGATGCGTAGAAAATAATAGGGTAAGAGTAGGGATTAGCGGCAAAGTTTTGCCGCTAAATTTTAGCTGTCGAGTAGCTCTTGCAGCTTACCAGCGCGATCGAGCGCGGCTAAATCATCGTAGCCCCCTACGTGGGTTTCACCAATGTAAATTTGTGGCACTGTACGCCTACCGGTGCGCTCCATCATTGCGGCACGTTGTTCGGGGTCGATATCGATACGGATTTTATTAATTTCGTTAACGCCGCGTTGCTTAAGCAACATTTCGGCGCGAACACAAAATGGACATACAGCGGTGGTATACATGGTAACTGCTGCCATACGGAATCCTTAAAGCTATAAATTAATTAGTTATTTCTTGCGTGAAATGGGTAAACCCGCTTGAACCCAACCATTTAAGCCCGATTCGAGGCTAACGGCTTTACTAAAACCATTTTTACGAAGTGTTGTGGCTGCCGCAACCGAACGACGGCCTTGATCGCAAAACACAATTAACGGTTTGTCTTGGGGAAGCCCTTTAAGTTTGTTGGCAAGATCGGCACTCGGAATATTACGAGCTTGGGCGATGCTGCCTGTTTTATACTGGTCGGGCGTGCGGATATCGATAAAAATCGCGTGATCACGGTTGGCCAACTGTACGGCCTCGGTTTGGTTAACACTAATTTTATTACCACGACGGCTAATTAGTGGCCACAGTAGCATAGTGCCCGAAACAAGGGCTATAAGTACAATATAAAGGTTGTTTTGACTAAGAAGAAAGTCCACGATGGTTCCTGTTTGGCACTCGAAAAAAGACGTTAATCGTGTTGATTATAAAATGGACGTAATACTTCAACCATTAGGCAGATTATAAACATGCACAAACTCGTACTTATGCGCCATGGCGAAAGCCAATGGAATCGCGAAAACCGTTTTACTGGCTGGCAAGATGTTGACCTTACCGAAGCTGGTAAACAACAGGCTCGCGAGGCCGGAGAGCTTCTAAAAAAAGAAGGCTATCATTTCGATATTGCCTTTACGTCGTATCTTAAACGAGCCATTCGCACACTCTGGATCGCACTCGACGCCATGGACACCATGTACACTCCTATTGGGGCTAGCTGGCGTCTTAACGAACGCCATTATGGCCAATTGCAAGGGCTTAATAAAGCCGAAACAGCGGCCAAGTACGGCGATGAACAAGTTCATATTTGGCGTCGCGATTACAACATTGCGCCCGATCCGCTCGACGATGACGACCCGCGTCACCCACGTTTCGACCCGCGATATGCACGCTTAACTCCCGAGCAGTTACCCGCTACCGAATGTTTGCGCGATACCGTTGCACGGGTGGTTCCGTTCTGGAACGAGTCAATCGCACCAGCAATTCGTTCGGGGCGCCAAGTGTTAATTACGGCTCATGGTAATAGCTTGCGTGCCTTAATCAAGCATATCGCCAATATTTCTGAAGAAGACATTGTTAAGCTTAACCTGCCTACCGGGCAGCCTTTGGTTTACGAGCTCGACGAACACCTTAAGCCGATTCGTCATTATTATCTTGGCGACCCCGATAAAATCGCTGCTGCCCTAGAAGCCGTAGCGGCTCAGGGTAAGGCACCAGAGGCCTAATATAACGTGTGGCGCGCCTGCCTTATTGTTCTCGCTGTAGTGGCGGCTAGTGCGGTGCAGGCCGAATCTCGGCAAGCCCTAGAAAGCCGTCAACAAGAAGCGATTCAACAACAAAGTGCTTTGCGCAAGCGCATCCAAACGCTACAAGCCGATATCGAGCGCCAAGAATCTAGTCGGCAAGATGTCGCTATGCGTTTAAAGGCGTCCGAGTCGGCTATTTCTGATATTAACCGTCAGCTCGACCAGCTTCAGAAGCAGCAAAAGCAGGCCGAACAAAAGTTGCAGGGTTTACAAGCCGATCAAAAAAGTCAGCAGCAGTTATTGACACAGCGACAAGCCGAACTGGCTGATCAGTTACGGGCACAATACGCTAGCGGCTTGTCGCCCTGGACAGCACTTTTATCAGGCGACGACCCCCAAGAAATTAGCCGCGACTTAAGCTACCTAAGTTTTGTTTCGCGTGCGCAAGCTGACGCTGTTCGGGCTGTACGTCAGACACTCGAGAAACTACGAAAACTCAGTCAACAAGTTAGCGAGACTCAAGACCAACTCGAAGAAACGCTAGCTGATCAAGCAAATCAACTAAAAAAGCTTGAGCAGCAAAAATCGGAACGCCAAAATCTATTGGCCGAAATCAGCGCTCAGCTCGAACAACAGCGTAGCGAAGCCGAGCGTCATCGCCAAAACGAGCAACGTCTGGCAAAATTAATTCGAGGTCTCGAAGAGGCGATTACCGAGCAGAAACGCGAAGAACGTCTTTTGGCCGAGGCTGCAAAGCGGCGTGAAGCCGAACGAAAACTACGCGAGCAAGAAAAGCAATTAGCCGAAGCTCGTCGTCAAGTGCAAGAGGCAAAAAAAGCTCAAGAAGCTCGCGAGCGTGCCGAGCAAGAAGCGGCGCGCCGCCAAGCTCAAGAAAGTGCCCAGCCGCAGGCGCCGCAAGCAGCCCCCGAAAGGCTTGGCGAAAAACCCGAGCCGGCACAGCGTATTCAGCCCGAGCCGTCACTGGCTTTGCCCGAGGGTTTAAGCCAAGGCCTTCCGGTACCGGTTCGCGGAGAGATTCAAGGGCGCTTCGGATCGAATCGGCCTGATGGTGGGGTTTGGCGGGGTGTGGTCATACGTGCCGATGAGGGCGCGGCTGTTCAGGCGGTGGCAGCGGGTAAAGTGGTTTATGCCAGCTGGTTAAAAGGCTTCGGTAATATAATGATTGTTGACCATGGCCAAGGGTATTTAAGTATTTATGCCTACAATCAAAGTTTGTTGCGTCAGGTTGGCGATACTGTCGCGGCCAAAGAGCCCATTGCCACGGTTGGTTCTACAGGAGGGCAAGTAGAGCCGGGTTTATACTTCGAAATTCGTCACAATGGCACACCGATTAACCCGCGCATAATGTTAGCCTCTCAGTAATTAGGGTTGTCAATAATAGTTTTGAGCCATTGTTCCCATTTTGGCTTCATTAATGGTTGGTTTCGTTGGTATTGCACTGTGTTGCCACTGTCGGGCTTTAGTCAAGGCAATTATTTCGGTACTATTCGTCAGGCAGCGGCAGGTTTAATTTCAACACTAAAATTTCTTCAGGAACGTGCATGAGCACTCGTCGGCTTCGTAGTTTTGGTTTGGTTTTTATGGGCGCTCTCGGGGGGGTTCTCCTTAGTCTCGGTATTTCGGCCGTGGCTCAAAAGCCCGAACCATTGCCTCTTAAAGAATTGCAGCAATTCGCTAATGTTTTTGCCGCTATTAAGGCAAGCTATGTCGAACCCTTGGGCGATAAAAAGCTTATCGACGATGCCATTAAAGGCATGTTTAGCGATTTAGATCCCCATTCTGCCTACCTCGATGCCGATGCCTTTAAAGAAATGGAGGCTATTACTCAGGGTGGCTTTGGTGGTTTGGGCATCGAAATTGGTAGCGAAGATGGCATGCCTAAAGTTATTGCGCCTATCGAAGACACACCAGCGGCGCGTGCCGGTATTTTGTCTGGCGACTTTATCACTCACATCGATGGCAAAGCGACCAAAGGTATGTCGTTAGCCGAAGCCATCAAGTTAATGCGTGGCGAGCCAAAAACGTCTATTGTGCTCACCATCCAGCGCGCCGGTCGCGACAAGCCCCTAACTATTGAGATTGTGCGCGATTTAATTAAAGTGCGCAGTGTGCGTAGCAAAATGCTGCCCGACGACATTGCTTATGTTCGAATCGCGCAGTTTCAAGAACGCACCGTAAGCGATTTGCTTAAACACCTTAACGACCTATATTCCGAACACCAGCCCAAGGCTTTGGTGCTCGATTTGCGCAACGACCCGGGTGGTTTGCTCGAGGGTGCTATTGGGGTGTCGTCAATCTTCTTACCGGCAGATCAATTAGTTGTGTCAACCAAAGGCCGCGTGGCCTCGGCAAACCGAGAGTATTACTCACGGGCAGTCACAAACGACAACGGCTTTTTTAACCGTTTGTTGCCAGTATCAAATAGTTTGGCCAAATGGAGCCAAGAGGTTCCTATGGTAGTACTTGTAAACGTGGGCTCGGCTTCGGCGTCCGAAATTGTAGCGGGTGCTTTACAAGATCACGAGCGCGCAAAAATCATTGGTAACCAAACGTTTGGTAAAGGGTCGGTACAAAGCGTATTGCCACTAAGTAACGAAACCGGTATTAAGCTTACTACGGCACGTTATTACACGCCCAAGGGTCGCTCTATTCAGGTAACCGGGGTTATGCCCGATATCATCGTAGACGATACCGAGTTAGGCAATTTATTCCGCGTTCCGCGCGAAGGCGATCTCGAACATCATTTGCTAAATGGTGACGAGGTAGCTACGAGATGTCAGCAAGAAGAGCTCGACGATTTAGTCGCCGATATCCCCATGTTCGAATTCGGTGGCGAAGATGACTTCCAGCTGCAGCAGGCTGTTAATTATCTAGAAGGACGTCCCGTCAAAAGAAATAACGAGGCAAAAATTGCCGCTTTAAAGCAAAAAGCAGGCACAGAAACCAAAGAGCAGCAAAATTCTGATACAGCTGAAAAAAAAAATGATGCAGCCGCAACCCAGCCTGAACGAATAGTCGTTCCCGAAAAAATCGAGCGTTACCGCGTTGGCCCTGAAGGTTTAATTAGGCTCGATAATGAATGATGAAGCTCTTATGCGCTATGCGCGCCATATATTGCTGGATGAGCTCGGCATAGAAGGCCAAGAACGGTTGCATGCTGCAACCGTTCTAATCGTGGGCGCGGGTGGCCTGGGTTCGCCAGCCGCTTTTTACTTAGCGTCGGCGGGTGTTGGCCGTTTAATTTTGGTTGACGACGACAAGGTCGAACTGAGCAATTTACAGCGCCAAATTTTGCACACAACCGAGCGCCTTAATTGGTCTAAGGCCGAGTCGGGTAAACAAGCCTTGCTGGCGTTAAACCCCGATGTCCAGATCGAGGCCGTGGTCGAACGACTCGAAGGCGAGCGCTTCGAGGCTTTAGTGGCAAAAGCCGATTATGTTCTCGATTGTTGCGATAATTTTGCCACGCGACACGCGCTTAACCGTGC
>DATGSD010000301.1:0-8489 GCA_035302965.1 Burkholderiaceae bacterium
TATACCGAAGAACAATTACGCCGCGAGCTTGCCGAACTCGAATTTATTTCATTGCATAGTTACGATGCCGAATTATCTGAAGGCGTTGGTCATAAAGGGATGTCGGCTTTAATCGATTTAGTGGCGCGTAAACCTAAATAATTTAACGCCAGACTCGGCTATTTTTAATAGTTAAATAGTATCGTGAGCCAATCTTTTAACCCTGTTACAGCCATTGTTTTAGCCGGCGGCTTTAGCCGGCGCATGGCTGTGGGTAATAAGCTGTTGCAGCCCCTCGGAAAACATAGCATATTGCGCCAAACTGTATTGACACTTTTGCAAGCCTCTTGTGTGCAAACACTTGTTGTGCTGGGTCACGATAGTGAAAACGTACGTGCATCGCTTGCAGGGCTCAATGTCGATTTTATTCAAAACAAGCAAGCCGAAGAAGGTATGGCGGCGTCGCTACGGGCAGGGGTTGGGGCGCTTAAACCTAAGCACGATTTTTTAATTTGCTTGGCCGACATGCCTTTTGTGCAGCCGCAAACTATTCGTGCAATTTATGAGGCTCGCAAAGCCAATTCGGGGTTGTCAATCTGGCGCCCAACTTTTCTGGGCCAGCCAGGCCATCCCATTTTATGGGCTCACCACTATGCCAACGATTTTTTACAACTGCAGGGCGATACCGGTGGGCGCAAACTATTGCAGAACAACCGGCAGGCGCTGGCTTTAGTTCCGGTTAACGATGCTGGCATTTTGCAAGACATCGATACCGATGCCGATTTACACCGTTTTCGCCATTTGCAAGATGCCAAGCGCGCATGAATCGGCTATCGTAGTAGAATTTCTCTTTATTTATTTTGGCAATAGCAATGACAACGATTTTGCAAAAATTACCGCTTGGTCAGAAAGTGGGGATTGCGTTCTCGGGCGGCCTTGATACCAGTGCCGCTCTGTTATGGATGAAAGAGCATGGGGCCATCCCGTATGCCTACACAGCTAATTTGGGCCAGCCCGACGAATCTGACTACGAAGCCATACCGCGTCAAGCCTTAGCCTACGGAGCTGAAAAAGCGCGTTTAATCGAGTGCCGACCACAGCTTGCCGCCGAGGGCTTGGCCGCTTTGCAGTGCGGGGCGTTTCACGTTACCACGGCAGGCGTGCCGTACTTTAATACAACGCCAATTGGCCGTGCTGTTACCGGCACCATGCTGGTTGCTGCCATGCAAGAAGACGATGTCAATATTTGGGGCGACGGCAGTACCTATAAAGGCAACGATATCGAACGATTTTATCGTTATGGCTTGCTAACCAACCCAAAATTAAAAATCTACAAGCCTTGGCTTGATCAAGATTTCATCGACGAATTGGGCGGACGCTCCGAAATGTCCGATTATCTGCAGCAGGCTGGTTTCGACTACAAAATGTCGGCCGAAAAAGCCTACTCTACCGATTCAAACATGCTGGGTGCCACCCACGAAGCCAAAGATCTCGAGTACCTAAATAAAGGGGTGAAAATTGTCGACCCAATCATGGGTGTGGCGTCGTGGCGCGACGATGTATCGATTAAAACAGAGCAAATCAGCGTGCGCTTCGAAGAAGGGCGTCCGGTTGCGTTAAATGGGGTCGAGTACTCTAATTTAGTCGAGTTGTTTCTCGAAGCTAATCGTATTGGTGGGCGTCATGGCCTAGGGGTTTCCGATCAAATCGAAAACCGCATTATCGAGGCCAAAAGCCGTGGTATTTACGAAGCACCTGGCATGGCGCTGCTGTATATTGCTTACGAACGCCTAGTAACCGGCATTCATAACGAAGACACCATCGAGCAATACCGCATTAATGGTTTAAAGTTAGGTCGGCTTTTATATCAAGGGCGTTGGTTCGATCCGCAGGCCATTATGTTGCGTGAAGCAAGCCAGCGTTGGGTGGCTCGTGCCATTACCGGAGAAGTGCTCATCGAGTTACGCCGTGGCAACGATTATTCCATCCTCGATACGGTTTCTAGCAACTTAACCTATACGGCTGATCGTTTAACCATGGAAAGCGGCGATTCTAGCTTTTCGGCACGCGATCGCATCGGCCAATTAGTTATGCGCAACCTCGATATTACCGACACCCGCGACAAGCTGCAGGTTTATGCCCAAAGTGGCTTATTAAAAACCAGCTCGCCATCAGCTATTCCGCAGCTAGAAGAATCTGACACCAAGCCGCTAACCAAGTAGCCACCGTCAATACCTTATTTAATGGTAAACGTTGCTAGGGCAAAATGTTGGCGTGGCCAGCTATTTTGCCCATATTAGTGTTAAACGTAGCCGCTGCAGCGTAAGCGCTGGGCTCGCTTTATTGTTTACCGTTTGTTTTTGTGGGTATTTGCTACTGGTATTTGAAGTCACCAAAAGCAGGCCGGGTCAGGTTTAGTTTTTATAGGCACATAAGGTTGCGAGACGTAAATAAACGACTGACCCATTGGCCTAGTTTACCAGGCGCTGCCATCGAGTCGACCAAGCAGTAAAAACTCCATTAGAGCTTTCTGAACATGCATGCGGTTTTCGGCTTCATCCCACACCACGCTTTGTGGCCCATCGATAACATTGGCATCGACTTCTTCGCCCCGATGGGCGGGCAAGCAATGCATGAATAAGGCATTGGGCTGGGCGGCAGCCATTAACTGTTCGTTAACCTGCCAATTAGCAAACGCTTTGCGCCTAACCTCGTTTTCGTCTTCAAAACCCATACTAGTCCAGACGTCGGTAGTGACTAAATCGGCGCCTCGGCAAGCATCGAGCGGGTCGTTAAATTGCTGTAGATGTTCGGGGTTGGGCGAGCCAATAAGGCTAGGATCAAGCTCGTACCCTTTAGGTGTAGAGACGTTTAGTTTAAAACCAAGCATTTGAGCCGCCTGCAGCCATGTGTAGGCCATATTATTGGCATCGCCTATCCAGGCTACTGTTTTGTTTTTGATGGCGCCACGATGCTCGATAAAGGTGAAAATATCGGCCAAAATTTGGCAAGGATGAAATTCGTTGGTTAAGCCATTGATTACTGGAACCCTAGAATGTGATGCGAAGCGCTCGAGCCGACTTTGCTCGAATGTACGAATCATAATTAAATCGACCATACGCGAAATAACACGTGCCGTGTCTTCGATGGGTTCGGCGCGACCTAATTGTGAATCGCCCGTAGTGAGGTGGATAACCGAGCCGCCTAATTGGTACATGCCAGCTTCAAACGAGACCCGTGTACGGGTACTGGCTTTTTCGAACACCATGGCAAGATTGCGATCGTGCAATGGGCGATAGGGCACATAGCGTTTAAATTTATCTTTGATTAAACGGGCGCGCTCGAAAAGATAGTGAATTTCGGCGGGGGTGAAATCAGAAAATTGTAAAAAATGGCGCAGAGGTCCTGCTTGCTTCGTTATTGATGACATAGTTGGCCTTGAAAATATCGCTTGGCGGCCGAGTTTTAACCAAGCGATTGGCGATGAAAATGGGCTGTAAAAGCATCTTTAATGGCTATCATATACAATTTTGCCATCTTAAAAAATGGCCGCGGGGCAAGGCGTATAATTGGGTTTCTTTAATTTCATGTCAAATTGTGTGCAGCAACTAATTATTTTTGGCGAAACTCTTAGCGGGCAGCGTTTTCGCCCTAGCGATTGGGCCGAGCGTTTAGCTGGGGTTATGTCGCGTTTCCGACCCGCGGGTTCTAGCGGTGGGCCTTTAACGTATTCGCCCTATGTGGTCCCTGCTTATATCAACGACACGCGCTGCGTTGTTGTCGATTACCGTCTGCGCGAGCTCGAGCCTCTAGCCTGGAAGTTCGTACACGAATTTGCCCAAAACAACCAATTAAAAACCGAAGAACGCGGCCTCCCAGAAGATGCTACGTCTAGCGATTAGTTTGTTAAAAGTTATTTTCTTGCCAAAACGGGGTTTAGTCGTTAACCGGCGTAATCAGGCGGCCGTGCTGGGCGAACGACTCGACGTTATCGAGCATAAGCCGCAACATATCTTCGCGGGTTTCGTGGGTTGCGCTTGCGATATGCGGCAGCAACACAACATTTTCTAATTGTTTTAAACGTTCGGGTACGTGGGGCTCGTTAACATAAACATCGAGCCCCGCACCTGCAATTTGCCCAGTTTCTAGGGCTGTAATAAGCGCATCTTGGTCGATTACCGAACCACGGGCGATATTAACAATAACACCTTCTGGGCCCAGCGCTTGTAAAATAGTGTGGTTAATTAATTGATGAGTTTGGGCGCCGCCCACGGTGGCAATGACTAAAATATCGGCCCACTGTGCCAACTGCTGCAACGAAGCTTCGTAGGGGTAGTTTACGTCGTCGCGTTGGCGTCTGTTGTGGTAGCGCACGGGCATACGAAAGCCGCTGGCTCGCTGGGCGATCTCGGTGCCAATGCGGCCCAGGCCAACAATACCAAGCTTTTTACCGCTAACTCGACTACCTAGGGGCAAGCCGGCCAAGCGGTCTGTCCAGGCGCCACGGCGAACATAGCGTTCGGCACTACCTATGCCGCGCATGGTGGCCAATATTAAACCAAAGGCCATGTCTGCAACACAGTCGTTAAGCACATCGGGGGTATTGCTAACAACAACCGATTGCTTTTTGGCGGCCTGGATATCGATAGAATCGTAACCCACACCTACGCTACAAATTGCTTTAAGGGCGGGCAGCTGCTCGATTAGTGACGCTGGTGTTGGGGTCATGGCACTGGTTACCACCAGTTCTATTTCAGCGCCGTGTTGTTTAAGTGCAGTTTTTAAAGCTTCTGGGGTGTCGGCAAGCAAAACCCGATAATGCCGATTTAGGCGTGTTTGTGTTTCTTCGACCAAAATCGGTAGTTTAGTAAGCTGCAAAAGATAGGGTTTATGGGCAGTCATCAGAAAAATAAACTTATATTGAAACGCCCTAAAGCTTAGAGAGTTTCAGAGATGATGACAAGCGCAAACCTTATAAAGCCATGCTTGCTGCACGATTAGAAAAAGCAATTTTGGGCACAAAAAAAGGCGCATAATGCGCCTTTTTTAGCTAGCAGTTGCGGCCGTGATTAGTTCATGGCTTTAATAGCGGCTGATAGACGGCTTTTATGACGCGCAGCCTTGTTTTTATGGATGATGTTTTTATCGGCGACGCGATCGATTACGCTAGTGGCTTTACGAAAGCCCTCTGTGGCGGCGTTTTTATCGCCGGCGGCGATAGCGGCACGCACATGCTTAATATAGGTGCGCATCATAGAGCGCATGCTGGCATTATGTTTGTTGCGCGCAACTGCCTGGCGGGCGCGCTTACGAGCTTGAGGAGTGTTGGCCATAGGGGCTAATTTGCTTCAAAAAAGGTTTAGAAATTAACGTTAAGCAAGCATTGTAATTTATTGTGGCGATCGAGTAAAGTCACGCACCCGAAAACCCATTACAAATAAAATAGCAAAATACACAAGCGCTGCACCAACGACAACCGCTACTAGCCATAAGGCTCGTAGCCAGGGGTATAAGCCTAATACCAGCCAATTTAAGTGCTGGTTGGCCACAATTAAAACCGCCGCCATAGCCGCCAAGGCCGGTATAAGGCGCAGAAGAAAGCGTAACCAACCCGCTTGAGCACGATACAACTGTCGTTTACGTAGCAAATACAATAAGCTAAGCGCGTTAACCATTGCGCCCAAGCCAATCGAGAGGGCTAAACCCGCATGCGCAAATTGAGGCACAAAAATAAGGTTAAAAATCTGGGTTATCACTAACACAACAATTGCGATTTTTACGGGTGTGCGAATATCTTGTTTGGCATAAAAACCTGGGGCCAATATTTTTATCGCCAATAAACCCAGTAAACCCACGGCATAAGCCATAACCGCCAGGCGGGTTTGGTTTACGTCGGCAGCGCTAAAAGCCCCATAATTAAACAAGGTGGCCACTAAGGCTTCCGACAGCAAAGCTAAACCGATAGCGGCTGGCACACCCAAAAGTACTACTAAACGTAGGCCCCAATCGAGTAAAAGGCTGTATTTTTTGTGATCCTGTTCGGCATGAGTTGCCGAAAGTTTGGGCAAAAGAACCGTACCCAAGGCAATACCAAGTAAAGCGGTAGGAAATTCCATTAGGCGGTCGGCAAACGATAGCCAAGTGACACTGCCCGGTGTTAGCCAGGTTGCAATATTGGTATTAATTAATAGCGACACCTGGGCAACCGACACCCCTAAAATTGCCGGCATCATTTGTTTTAAGATGCGTTGCACTGTTGGATCATTCCAGGCGTTTTTTAAGCTTTGCTTGGGGCGCGGGCATAAGCCAAGGCGTGCTAAGGCAAACCATTGCACTAATAGCTGTGCCACGCCGCCAATCATGACGCCCACTGCTAGGGCATAAATAGGTTCCAAAAAATAAGGCGTCAAGAATAAACACGCGCCAATCATGGCTAGGTTAAGCAAAACTGGCGTAAAGGCCGGAACGGCAAAACGGCTCCAGGTATTTAAAACCCCAGAAGCAAAGGCGATTAACGACATACACACGATGTAAGGGAACATCACGCGTGTCATCCACACAGCCGCATCAAAGGCTGTCTGGCGCGATGCGTCAAGCATGCCCGTCGCCATTAAGCCAACCACCCACGGTGCTGCGATTACACCAATAACCGTCACCGTCATTAATATGGTGGTGAGAAGTAGAGCCACACGATCGAGTAATACCCGTACACGCTCGTGCGACGATTCGGTTCGGGTTTGCCCAAGTATCGGCACAAAGGCTTGAGCAAAAGCGCCTTCGGCAAATAAGCGGCGTAATAGGTTTGGAATACGGAAAGCCACCCAAAACGCGTCAGTTAAGGGCCCAGCGCCGAATGTGCTGGCAATAAAAATATCGCGCAGCATGCCGGTAATGCGCGACAACAGGGTGAAGCTGCTAACGGTTGCTGCGGATCGAGCTAGGCTCATGGTAGTTAAAAAGTTGTTTGCCAAGCACTAAGTGGCTTGGCAATGACGCGATAAGTTTAGGAGTGTAGGGCTTCAGAGATCCGTTGACGAATTTCTTGCACGCTGCCCACACCTTTAACTTGACGAAACTTCGGTGCGGCCGGGTCGCCTGTTTTCGCCCAATTGGCGTAGTAGTCGGCTAGAGGTCGGGTTTGATCTTGATAAACCTCGAGTCGGTTACGTACGGTTTCTTCCTTGTCGTCGTCGCGTTGAATAAGCGGTTCTTGCGTATGGTCGTCAAGGTCGGCCACTTTGGGTGGATTATGCTTAACATGATAGGTGCGCCCGCTAGCCGGATGAACTCGGCGGCCACTAATGCGTTCGATGATGTGCTCATCGGGTACGACAATTTCGACCACATAATCGAGGGCGATATTGGCATCTTTTAGTGCATCGGCTTGTGGCAGCGTTCTAGGAAAGCCATCAAATAAATAGCCATTTTCGCAGTCGGCTTGTTTTAAACGCTCGTGCACAAGCCCAATAATAATGTCGTCCGACACCAAGGCACCGCTATCCATGACTTTTTTCGCTTCTAGCCCCAGCGGTGTCTTTTCTTTGACTGCTGCGCGCAACATATCACCGGTTGATATTTGAGCGATGCCGAATTCTTTAGTAATAAATGCGGCCTGCGTGCCTTTCCCAGCTCCGGGAGGTCCGAGCAGTATCAGTCGCATGAGTATTTCTCCAGATGGTTACGAAAGTGGGAGATTATGCCGCAATGCAGCAAATATTTCATTGATTTTGGCAAAACTTCCAGGGCGTTTTATAACCGATTTGAATAAATTTTTCGCACGCGCGCCAAATCGGCCGGTGTATCGACGCCCGGTTCTGGGGCGGAAGCAAGTACTTTTACGCTTATTTTGAAACCGTTTTCGAGCGCTCGCAATTGCTCTAGAGATTCAAAATTTTCTAGCTGGCCACGTGGTAATTTCGGGAATTGACGCAGAAATTTCGCTCGATAAGCATATAGCCCGATATGCCGCAGAGCTGGCAGTTGTGGGGCTAGTTGCTTTGGATGACTATTTAAGTAGTCGCGAGCCCAAGGGATAGGCGCGCGCGAAAAAAACAAGGCGTTTTGCTGGTGGTCACAAACCACTTTGACACAGTTTGGATCGAAAAACTGCTCGGCACTCGTGATGGCCGTTGCGCAGGTAGCAATAGCTGCTTGCGACGAATCGCTTAATTGATCCGCCAATAATTTGACGATTTCTGGATCGATTAAGGGTTCGTCTCCTTGGACATTAACAACAATGGTTTCGTCAGCCAAGCTAAGCCGCTCAACGACCTCAGATAAGCGGTCGGTACCGCTGTTATGCATAGTGTCGGTTAGCATGGCCGAAAAGCCGTGTTTTTCTACGACGGCGGCAATGGTTTCGTCGTCGGTGGCCACCAGCAGTTGCGCAGCTCCCGCGCGAGCTACTTGTTGTGCGGTACGAACCACCAAAGGTAAGCCCACGACGTCAAGCAGCGGTTTATTTGGCAAACGCGTAGAGGCGGCCCTAGCCGGGATCACAAGCACAAAGC
>DATGSD010000302.1:0-4201 GCA_035302965.1 Burkholderiaceae bacterium
GCCAACAGGATTAAACGTTAAACGGTCGGGATCTTCTAGCGCCTTAGGGCTGACCATCATACCTGGGTTAACCGTTAAATACTCAATTAAGGCAGGGTTTGGCTCACTTAAAACCAGCTCAACAGTGTGTCGGTCGGGCGTCCTCACTTCTTTTAGCGCTTGGTAAAACGTTGCCCATGGGCTGCCCGCCTGGGCTTGCCCGCGTTCAAAGTTTGCCCGAACAGCGTCAGCATTAAACGGTTCGCCATCAAAAAAACGCACGCCTTCGCGCAAAACTAAAGTAAGGACTCGGTTTTCATCGCGATAATGCCATTCGGTAGCCAAACCCGGCTCAAAACGGTCGATGCCGCGCCGAACCACTAAAGTGTCGTAAACCGGTCGTAAATAGTCGACGGTAGGCGCCGTAGCAAACAAAGGATCGAACGAGCTAAAACTAATGGCTGAAGCCATGCGAATTTCTTTTACTGGCCCTGGTTGTGCCTGTGCAGCAGATGCCAACAAGCCCAAACCAGTCAACAGTATTAAGACCGCGGCTGTACGCCTAAATGCCGCACTGGCCAGTGAACAAAAAAAATTAAAACCCATCGTCTCCTCGCTACGTTATAAATTACCGGTCGTTTAGTCGTCGACTTTCGGCAGCTGCTTAAGCCGCGACCACTCTGCTTTTAGACCGTTTTGCATTGGGCTACTTAGTTGCCAACCGTTATCTCGTAAACAACTGGCTTTTAGCCTTTAGGCTATTTTTTCAGTTAGCCTCACGCCTGCGCCGAATGGGCTTAAAAGAGTGCCACAAACAACTGCAATTGTAATTATTGCGTGTGCAACGTTTAATTGTTAATTAAAGCAAGTTAACTGTCAAGGCTAGGTAAACCCTAAATAAAAAGCCCTGTGGCAAAACACAAGGCTTCAAAAATGACACAACAATAAGCCAATACGCTGGAGCGCTTGAACTATTTTGTTGTGTTAATCGACCTCAATAACCTCTTCTTCAGCTTCGGCCTCTGGAGCCACGGTAAAAGAAAGGTCAGAAAATGGTTGGCTAATTGGCTGCGGCGTAAGGTTGGTTGCTAAACGCAGAATGTCGGGGCGGGCATAGTGGCCAGCCGAGTCGCAGGCATATTTGAGGAAGACAATTTCAGACAGGTCGATGTCGGCCACTAAAATGGTTTCGTCATCGGTATTTGGCCCGGCCAACATTTGCCCCGTGGGCGATACGATGGCACTCCAGCCACCACCGGTACGAATCATTTCGGGCTGATCAACTAAATCGAGCCGCTGCAAAACCTCTTCATCGATACGCGAACTGGTGTTAATAACAAAACTTTGTGCCGCCCAAGCATGGTAGCGCGCTGCGGTTTCGACAACGCCGTCAAAGAAACCCGAGTTAGGGTCGTGGGTTAGCGCAGAAATGCCCGGCCAGCAACCAATATGGATTTGTTGCCCTTGGCTGGTTAAAGCGTAGCGCGCCAAATCCATCGTGTGCTCCCAACAAATTAAACCGCCCATGCGGCCAATGTCGGTTTCGAACACCGGCAAGTCGGAACCATCGCCCCGCCCCCAAATGGTGCGCTCGACGTGAGTGGGTTGCAGCTTGCGGTGACGGCCCATAATTTGGCCTTTACGATCGAAATACAACTGGGTGTTGTAGAGGGTGCCGCCATCGCGCTCGGACATACCTAACACCACATAAACGCCGGCCTGTCGTGCTGCAGCACCAATGCGACGGGTTGCATCGCTGCCAATTTCGACACTGTTAGTGAAAAGTTCGTAATAAAGCGGTGCACCACGTGTGGGCGTGTGCGTCCAGATCCAGAACGGATAACCCGGTACAAAGGTTTCAGGAAAAGCGACTAAATCGGCACCTTGCTCGGCCGATTCTTGAATAAGACGGCACGCTTTTTCGATGGATTCGTCGCGATTTAAGAACACGGAGGCCGCATGTATCGCGGCAGCACGGAATTTTGGAAAGGTCATCGCCATGAATTTCTCCTGATAGTCTTGGCTTCTAATCGCCAGTATAGCGTTACTTAAACGACCCAAATGCAATAGCCCTATCCCACATAGGATTGACCTCTGACACAATCTGCGCAATAATTAATTGCATGCGCAACAATTGCGATAGCTACAATAGTGCGAACTACGGTGTTACCTATTCCATTAAACGGTTCGTAACACAGCTAAACAAAGCAAACACGCATAATACAAAACGACAACCCTATAAGGGTTGCAAGGAGACCTGGAATGACCACTGCCAACCCCCATTCGTGCGAAACAAATAATTTAGTAAGTACGAGGGCAGTTTTAAAGGGTTCATTGAAAGGATCAACACTCACTCATCCTCATCATCAAACCATGCACAACCCTGTATACCGAACAAAACCTATTCGCCAATTAATAAAACCCTCGTTTAAACGCGCCGTAAAAGCTAGCTTAGGAGTGCTGCTAGGGCTGACGCTCCAGCTAGGCGCAACCACTACAAACGCCGAAGCAATTGACCACTTACGGATGGCTTCTGGGCTAGGTTTTAATTCTTTCGACCCTGTCTTTGCTACCCCGCAAACCGTCGATTACCTGCGCCCAATTTACGACACCTTGGTGGTTCGTCGTGGTATGGACACGTTCAAGCCTGGTCTGGCATCAAGCTGGGAGTACAACGACGATTACACCCAACTAACGCTTAATTTGCGCGAAGGCCTGCAGTTTACCGACGGCGAACCATTTAACGCCGCCGCAGTAAAAGCCAACCTCGAACGCGGCCAAGCCGCTTCGGGCAGCCCTTGGGCCGGCTTGTATCGCACGATTGACCGCATCGAAACCCCTTCCGACTACGAAGTGGTTTTACATTTACGACGCCCCGATCCCACTGTGTTTGAATATTTTTCAACCACACCTGGCATGATGGTTAGCCCCAAAGCGATGGAAAACGAGAGCGAGCTCACGTTTAACCCGGTTGGGATTGGCCCCTGGAAATTCGATGGAAAAAATAGTGCACGTGGCGACAAATACGCCTATGTTGCTAATGATGAGTACTGGAACCCCGACGAGCAGCCAGTTAACGCCATCACGATTTATCAAATGACGGATCCGGCAACACGGGTTAATGCTCTACGCAGTGGTCAACTTGACATTGCCGCTATTACCCAAACCCAAGGCCGCGCCCTCGAAGGCTTAGGCTTTACTGTTATGCCCACCAATATGGTGTTTTACCTAATGGGTGTTTGGGATTCTGAAGGAACCATCGTGCCAGCACTTGGCGACCCTAAGGTGCGTAAGGCCATCCGTCTTGCCTTAAACCGCGATGCCATTTTACGCGCCCTTTACGATGGCCGCGGCCGTGGCGAAGTTAACTTTTACCCAGAAGGTGTTTCGGGTTATAGCGAAGAGCTCGCCAAAATTGAATCTTACAATTTACGACTCGCTCGCGAACTCATGGAAGAGGCAGGCTACAAAGACGGCTTTGATGTCGATGTGGTGGTGCAAACCAATAACGCTCGCATCGCCGAAGCCCTTAGTGGCGAACTCGCAAAAATCGGTGTGCGTCTTGATATCGCCGTTATGCCAGACGTGGGTTCCTTCCATGCTGCCGTTCATCAGAAAAAATCGCCTCTGGGTATTTTTGCCCACCAGGCAGCCCTTCCAGCCGGCCTTTATAACGCCCTCATGAGCGAAAACGGACGTTACAACCCATTTGGTAACACCCACCAAGACCTCGACGCGCTTATGGACGAAGCGGCGCAATCGTCTGAAGACGAGGCAAAAGCCTTGTATGCCAAAGTCTTTAATGAAATCGCAGGCGAGCGCGCTTTGTACTTCCCTATTGTGCAGGCTGAAATCTTGGCCGCCATGCGTAGCGACATCGAGGCGGGCGCACCCACCTACACCGATGCTGGCCTGCCCAACCCGCGCTACTTAAGCGTAATCAACGACTAATTCCATTATTTAACCCCTTTACTTTTTGGGCTGCCAAACGGCAGCCCTGGGGCCTTATTGCCCTAAATCCCCCCAGAAGATTAGGAGAAGCCAATGCTTGAAGATCTGGCGAAACTGAAAACCCGCAACAACACAAAGGAAGAAAGCGAAATCCTGAGCCAAGTTGGCAAAGGTACGCCCATGGGCGACATGCTGCGCCGCTACTGGTGGCCAGTAGGGATTTCTGCTGACCTTAAAGATAAACCCACTATGGTTCGTTTACTTGGCGAAG
>DATGSD010000303.1:0-11305 GCA_035302965.1 Burkholderiaceae bacterium
GCACCGGCTCAGGCAGAGGCTTTTAAGGCGTTTAGTAAAGCGGTTTTTGCTGATGGGGCTTTAGATGCTAAAACCAAACAGCTTATTGCCCTGGCCGTCGCCCATGTAACGCAATGTCCTTACTGCATTAAAGGGCATACGCGTGGTGCGGCTAAAGCAGGGGCTAGCGAAGCGCAAATGATGGAGGCTATTTGGGTGGCTGCCGAAATGCGGGCGGGGGGCGCCTATGCGCATTCGGCAATCGCTTTAGCAGAAATGTAATTGTTGATAGGTTTTAACGCCGCTTAGTGGCGAATTTATTGTGTTAGCCATCTATTATTAGCTTGGCCCAAAACGATATCAATTAATGGATGATAACCAGCTGCGGGTTGTTTGCTTCATCAAATAAGCGGCGCACGCGGTCTTGCCAATTGTTGGCAAAGGCGCGGCTTGTTTCGCTGTCAACATCATCAAGCGCGGTCATTAATTGTTTAAACATTTCTGGTTCGGCTGGCACAATGCTGGCATCAAAGCTGACATCGACGTGTTCGTTATTATCTTGCCGAGTAAAACGAATTTCGCCATCGATAGCCTGATTAAATCGCATAAGGTTAGAACGCACATGCTGGCCGCGCAAACCTTTAAATCCCCCTTCGGTAGCAGCCCCGGTAATTAAGCTAACAACTGTTGCTACAACGCCGGTTGTGCCATCGGCCGCTGCTTGACGAAAGCTAACTTCGATACCACCGCGTTCGGGGGTGTCGTTGCCATAAAGTTGTTTTAACGCGGTAACCGTCATCAGCCAAGCACCTGCAACGGTGGGGCAAGAATGCCCAGCAGCTTTAACCGCGTCGGTATACGAATATTCGATAAGGCCATCGCTGTTAGCCCCTAAAAGCTGGGCAAGGCCGTCGTGCACGGTGATGGTGGGGATTTGCGTAAAAAAACTCGGGTAAGTCATGGTAAATTCCTTATCAAACGTTAGGGAACACTATACCGTGCAAGCGGCTGTTTATAGGTATTTACCCGCGGTTCAATTGGGGTTTAAGCGAATTTAACTGTGCTTATGCCGTTTATTTGTTTTTATTTCCCTACCGTTTTTAAGTTGGCAAAATAGCTATTCGTAATGTCAAAAAACCTGCGGTACTGCTTAATAAACGCCAGCATAAGCCACTAAGCTAATAAGCCATTATTGTCGCCGGGCACGTCGTCGTTGGTTTGCAATAATAAGCCCGAGCAAAAGTAAGAAAGGCAGCAAAAACCAATTTTTGCTTGGTCGTTTAACCGGATAATCGACGTGGGTAATGGTGTAGCCTTGTTCAACCCCTAGGCGGTTTGCGGCACTACCAAAACTAACTGCCATTACGGTGTAGCCGTCGTCTACCAACGAAGGCATGGTTCGTAAGCCAGAAAACTCTAAGCGTTTTTGCGCATTTCCGTCGTTGCCTAATGGCAGCAAAACGCCTTTGCGAATGGTATCGCCCTCAAGGTTTGTGCCTTCTAACCAAATACGAATGCTTTGGTCGGCGGGTGTTTGATCGATTACGGCATGCAGTTCGCTGCCCGGGAAGCTTTCGTAGGGGGCGATAAAAAGGTCTAGCCAATAGCCCGGACGAAATAAAGAAAACGTTATTAGCAAAAGCGCCAGGCTTTCGTACCACCGGTTTTTAAGCAACAACCAACCCTGTGTTGCCGCAACAAATAACAAATTGGCCGCAATTGCTGTGGCAACCGTTATGGCCAGTTGGCTTGGCGATTCAATATCAATTAACAGCAGTTGCGTGTTAAAGATAAACATAAACGGCAAAACGGCAGTGCGTATGCTGTAGCCGAACGCGGTTATGCCCGTGCGAATGGGGTCGGTACGGGCAATGCCTGCAGCAGCGTAAGCTGCCAAGCCAACTGGCGGGGTAACATCGGCCATTAGGCCAAAATAAAAGACAAATAGATGTACGGCGATTAGTGGGATGAGTAAGCCGTGTTGGGCCCCAAGCTCGACAACTACAGGGGCCATTAAGGTTGAAACAACAATGTAATTAGCCGTGGTGGGCAAACCCATGCCTAAAATAAGGCAAATAATAGCCACCATGGCAAGCATAATCATAAGTTGGCCACCCGACACGATTTCGACAATTTCGGTCATGATTAAGCCAACGCCGGTTAGCGTTACTGTGCCCACAATAATGCCGGCCGCTGCGGTAGCTATGGCGATGCTAATCATGTTGCGGGCACCCAGCACTAAGCCGTCGCGCAATTCGTAAAGGCCCTCTTGCCACAGTTGTAATTGTTTGCCTTGGCCCGATAGTAAGGCACGTATTGGGCGCTGCGTAAGTAGCATCACAATTAAAAATAAAGTTGCCCAAAATGCCGAAAGTGCCGGCGATAATTGCTCGACAATAAGGCTCCAAATTAAAACAATTACCGGCAACAAAAAATACAAGCCCGACTTTAAGGTTGGGCCAATGTCGGGTAAAACCTCTAGGGGCTTATTGGGGTCGTCGATGGCCAGGCTCGGAAAGCGCAAGCTGTATTTCAGTAAAGCAATATAGCTAGCTAAAAGCACTAGGGCGGCGATGTAAATTGACTTATCGCCGGCCACGGTTTTAACCCACGAAAAACCATAGTAAATAATGCCGGCAATAATAATTAGGCCGCAAAACGTTAAAGCGGTGGCCAATAGGCGCTGGCGCCAATGTATGGTGTGGGCTCGTGGCAAACCCTCAATGCCCGCTTTTAATGCTTCTAAATGAACAATGTAAAAAAGCGCTAAATACGAAATTAGTGCCGGCAGCAGAGCATGTTTAATAACTTGCGTGTACGGGATGCCAACGTACTCAACCATTAAAAATGCAGCAGCCCCCATTACCGGCGGCATGATTTGTCCATCAACCGAGGCCGCGGCCTCGACAGCCCCCGCCTTATCGGCTCGGTAACCCACGCGCTTCATGAGTGGAATCGTAAATGTACCGGTGGTTACGACATTAGCAATAGACGAGCCCGACACCATGCCCGTGGCCGCTGATGCCAAAACTGCGGCTTTGGCAGGGCCGCCACGCATGCCGCCCAGCATCGAAATTGCTGATTGAATAAAATAGTTGCCGGCGCCGGTTGCCTCTAATAAAGCGCCGAACAAAACAAATAAAAAGATGAAACTGGTTGATACACCGAGCGCTACGCCAAAAACCCCTTCGGTACCCAACCAAAGGTGTGACATGCCTTTACGCAACGAAATGGCCTTATGCGCCAGCATGTCGGGCATATATGGCCCTAAAAAAACGTAGGCTAAAAAAATGATAGCCAAAATGACTAGGGGCAAGCCCAAGGTACGCCGTGCTGCTTCTAAAAGCAGCACCAAACCGACGATGGCGATAATAATATCTTCTTGGCTGGCCATACCGGGTCGCTCGGCCAGTTCGTGGTAGAAAATATATAAATAAGCTGCGCAAAAAGCGCCAACGCCAGCCAAGATGAAATCGACTATCGGAATGCGATCGCGTGGCGAGCGCTTAAAAGCCGGGTAAAGTAAAAAGCCTAAAAACAGGGCAAAGGCAAGGTGGATAGCCCGAGTTTCTGTGGTGTTTAAAACCAATACCTGTAAAACAAAAGGCAGTGGCGAGGCGATCCATAGCTGAAATAACGACCAAGCAAGGGCTACGGCGGTAATAAGCTGCCGCAAAAGCAAAGCCTTTGGTTGGCGTCCGCCGGTATCGACCTCGGCGACCAGAAGAGCGGCCGCTTCGCTAGGTGGTAGACCCGAAGCAGCCGTTTCTAGATGACGTTTACGCATGCCTGATAACGGTTTTAGTTTTTACATCCAGCCCCGTTCTTTGTAATAGCGAACAGCGCCTTCGTGCATGGGAGCGGTAAGCCCATCTTTAACCATGTTTTCCGCTTCTAAGTGAGCAAAGGCTGGGTGGAGTTTTTTGAATTCGTCAAAATTATCAAATACCGACTTAACCAGCAAATACACGGTATCGGGCGAGGTGTCTTCAGAAGCCACTAAGGTTGCTAACACGCCGTAGGTTTCAACATCGTCGGGGTTGTTGGCATACATGCCGCCCGGAACGGTAACACTGGCGTAGTAAGGGTATTTTTCGAGTAGGGCATCAATGGCATCGCCCTTTACGTTAACGAGTTGTGCTTCGCAAGTCGTGGTAACGTCTTGCAAGTTGGCCGATGGGTTACCCACAACATAGGCATAGGCATCAATTTTGTTATCGCAAAGTGCTGCACCCTGTTCATCGGCCTTCAGCTCAGAAACCAGGGCTAATTCAGATTTATCGATGCCAACCGCGGGTAGCAGTAAATCGACAGTGGCTCTTTGGCCCGACCCGGGGTTGCCAATATTAAAGCGTTTGCCTTTAAGGTCGTTCAGCTCGTTGATGTTGGCCTCTTTACGGGCGGCGATCATTAGCGGCTCGGGGTGAATAGAAAAGATCGCCCGTAGTTTTTCCATAGGACCAGCGTTCTTGAACGGGCCTTCGCCACGCGAAGCGTTGTATTGCACATCGGATTGCACGACACCAATATCGAGCTCGCCTTCGCGAATACTGTTGGTGTTGTAAACCGAGCCGCCAGTACTTTCTACCGAACAGCGCACTCCTGTTTCGGCACGGTCTTTATTCATGAGACGACAAATTGCGCCGCCTACGGCGTAGTAAACGCCAGTAACACCGGCGGTACCAACAGTAAGAAATTCGGTTTGAGCACTAGCAGGCGAGGTAGAAAGCAGCAAGCCCGTGCTTAAAATTGCCATAAGTACGCGTAACTTCATCATAATGCCGTCTCCTTGCGTTGTTGTTAAGCGACTAAAGAGACTGAAAGTGTACGTCGCAGGGGGAGCTTGTCAAATTATCCCTCTGAATTGGCGCTTTTACTTGGGCTGTTTTAGAGTAAGCGCAAGCGAAAATAGCTGGCTACGAAAGTTAATCTCTAGTTTCTCAAATGCCCGCATTCGGTAGGTTTTTACTGTTGCCAAGGCGACCCCCATATTTGCAGCAATGCCTTCATAAGTTTGTCCTAAAAGCAAGCCTTGGCAAAGCTCAAGTTCGCGGGGGCTAAGCTGTGGATAATGCTCGGCAAGCTGTTTTTTTAACACTTTCATTGGTGCTGTCGAGGCTTTTTGGCTAAGTATGGTGAGCCGAATATGTTTGCTGACACAATTGGCTAACGAGCGCGTGATGCCTTGAATTGAATCAAGGTCGTTGTCGGAGAAGGCGGGTTGGTGATTAAAACGATAGAAATTCGTAGCAACGACTAAATCGTCATTTAAGCGACTGACAACAGAGACGCGATCTTGGATGTCGTGACGCGAATAAATTGCCGCGCGATGGGCCGGAGGAAACTGAGAATTATGCGTGTAAACAATGGCAGGCAAATGTTGCTTGGTTTGGGTTGCCGCGTCGAATGTATGGTCTTGGCGATGCAAGCGTTGTTGATACGGTTGGAAACAGTCATCGCTAACATCGCGGCCTTTTCGACTGGCCGACAAAAACATTTGCGGCGCTTGATTGGTACTGATCTGGTAAACCGAGAAAAAATCGACAAGCGCTAACTCGTTGATGTGGGTAATAAGGTGGCTGCCGAATTCCGGTTCACCAAGCGCCTCGATTAAAGGGCTGATCAGGCTATCGAAGCACTCTTCAGCACGATTATTATCTGGGAAGTGTGCGTGAGTCATAGCGAATAACAAGTTAATCAAGTATGCGTCATCTTTTAGGTTGACAGACAAAGAGACTGCTTTTGTTAATACTCGGGATGTCTGGAGACAAACAACCTGCATAAGCAGCTTTTAGGAGTTATTGTGATGACAAAGAAATTATTACACAAGCGCGGCCTGTTACGCGCTTTATTCGTTAGCGCCCTGTTGATGACGGCTTCAGCTGCCGTTCAGGCAGAATTAAAAGTGGGCGTTATTTTATCGACTACTGGGCCAGCCGCGTCTTTAGGCCAGCCCGCTGATAATACGATAAAGCTGTGGCCTGATGAGATTGCAGGTGAAAAGGTTCGTATTGTTCAAGTAAATGATAATAGTGATCCGACCGAAGCGGCACGCCTAGCAAGCAAGCTTGTTACCGAAGATAAGGTTGATGTCATTGTTGGCTCATCGGTAACGCCACCGTCGATTGCTATCGTCGAAACGGCGGGCCAGTTAAATACACCAATTATTGCGTTAGGCGGTGGCAATGCGATTATCGAGCCACAAGAAGGCGCTCGTACCTGGGCGTTTAAAATGCCGGCTCCTGAGCGTTTGGCAGTGCAGCGAACACTTGAACATATGGAAGCTAACCAGGTGAAGTCAGCGGGTGTTATTGCGGTTAGTACAAGTTATGGCAGTGGGTTTTTAGAAGCCTTTAATGAGCAAGCGGCTGGTCACGGCATCGATATTGTTGGTGTTGAGCGCTACGGGGCGCAAGACCTTGGCGTCACCTCGCAAATTTTAAAATTGATGGCCGCTCAGCCGGATGCCATTTACATCATGAGCTTTGGCACACCTTCTTATCTACCCCAGGCCGAATTAGTGAAGCGAGGTTATAAGGGCAAAATTTATCAAACACATGGCGTTGCTAACGCTGATTTCTTGCGGGTGGGCGGGAAAGACCTTGAAGGGACTTATTTAGCTGTTGCTCCGGTTTTAGTGGCCGAGCAGCTGCCTGATGATGATCCAACAAAAGAAGCCGGGCTTGAATACGTTACACGTTATGAGTCGAAGTTTGGTGAAGGGACTCGATCGCTTTTCGGGTCTACGGCCTGGACTGCTTTAAATTGGCTAGAAGCTGCCGTGCCTGTCGCACTTGAATCGGCAAGTCCTGGCACTCCGGAGTTTCGTGCGGCACTTCGCGACGCTTTAGAAAATATGACCGAAGTCGTTAGCCCAGAAGGTGTGTTCAACATGAGCAAAGATGATCATAATGGGATCGACGAGCGTGGACAGGTCATTGTTGTTGTCGAGGAAGGGAAATGGAAGTTGGCCGAGTAACACCGAGAAACGCTTCAAATTGGCAACCGCCCGTCATCAGCAACGAACAGAGTATTGCCCAAATTGAGGCTTTACCCTACTCGCAAAGTGTGCCGTTTACCTCGACAATCGATTTAATTGATACCGTGGCAGCACGCTACCCAGACGACCCGGCGTTAATTTTTCAGGTGAACGCTGCGGTAGATTCTGAAGTGTCAACCGTGTCTTACGCTAAGTTGCGCGACCGAATCTACCGAGCGGCTACCTTGCTGCAGAAAATGGGCGTGCAAGCGGATGCTCCTGTTGCTTTAATTGTCCCCAATATACCAACGGCTCATATCGCTTTTTGGGGCGCACAACTAGCCAGCTATGTGTTCCCCATTAATTACCTTTTAGGTAGTCAACACATTGCTAATTTGCTTGATGTATCGAGAGCCCGCGTCGTGATAACGCTGGCTCCTAATCAAGAATTAACTATTTACGAAACGGTGTGTGAAGCTATTCGCTTAGCGAATAACGAGATTAAGGTATTAACAATAGATCCAAATGAGGTCGATCCTGCTGACGATTCGTTTCAAGCCGCGTTATTACAAACACCCCCCAACTTTAATTTGCTTAAGCGTTTAGGGGCTGATTCGCAGGCGGCTATTTTCCACACGGGCGGCACAACGGGCTTGCCAAAAATATTGTCACATAGCCATCGAAACGAGTTGCATACGAGCTGTATGGCGGCTGCGTATTATCAATTCTCACACGGCGATCGGATGCTAAATGGTTTTCCATTGTTTCACGTGGCTGGTACCTTTGTTTATGGGTTGGCTGCATTGGCTGTCGGCGGCACGATTTATATTCCTACTTTGCTTGGCATGCGTAATCGCGACTTTATCGCCAATGCGTGGCAACTTTTTGAAAAACACCTAGTAACACATTTAGGCTGTGTCCCAACCACTTTAGCGTCTCTTTGTCAGAGTCACGAGCAAGCCAACTTGGTCGGTCGCACCTGTGTTCGTGTTGCACTAACAGGTGGCTCTTCATTGCCAGTCGAAATCGTACAGAAATTTGAGAACCAAACTGGTGTGCCGATTCGAAACATTTATGGCATGACAGAATGCGCAGGTATCGTGGCAATTGAACCATTTGCATTACCTCGAGCCGCGGGTTCTGTTGGGTTTGCTTTGCCATATACCGACGTACGGGCGTTGCCGTTGGCAGAGGCAGATAAAGATAAGCCCGCGGTGTTTTGCGAAGCTGGTGTTGAGGGAGTTTTATGTTTGCGCGGCCCCCATGTTAGCCCGGGTTATGTCGACAGCACCCGTAATAAAGGCACGTTCACCGAAAATGGTTGGCTAATTTCAGGCGACTTGGGCTATGTCGATGCTGAGGGTCGAATTTTTATCACCGGTCGTGCTAAAGATTTAATTATTCGCAGTGGCCATAATATTGACCCGCAGGTTATAGAAGAGGCATTTTTATCAAATTCGGCTGTTTTAGACTGTGCCGCTGTCGGTTTGCCTGATGCGTATGCTGGCGAGCTGCCTGTTGTTTTTGTGACCTTAACTCCTGAGTTTCGGAACGCGTTCGAGGGAAGTGCTCAAGCCCTAGAAGCTTTTTTGTTAGAGCAGGCGTTACCTCACATACCAGAGCGTCCGGCTTACCCTAAAAAGGTTTATGTGCTCGACTCTATGCCTGTGACACCGGTCGGTAAAATTTTTAAACCGGCTTTGCGTCGTCAATTAGTGCTTGAAGCGATTGAATTAGCACTCAGAAATAAAGAACTGTCCCATGTGTGCTCGGTGAACTTGCTGTCGGCAGAGGGTGAAGCTTGCGAAGTAGCAGTGGCCGAGACGCAATACCGTGAGAAGGTGGAAAAGGCGTTGCTGGGCTTACCTATTTCAATAGAAATTACCGTGCCGTAACGTCGCTCGCCGTTAGTCGAATTTGAATGCCAGCGTTAAACACAAGCAAGGGAAAGGTTGTGGATCGAGAAAATGTTGTGATTTACGAAAAGCACGAGGCCATCGGGGTGGTTACGCTCAATCGGCCTGAGGCTCGTAATGCACTCAGTCCAGAAATGCTGTGTCGAATGGCCGATGCCTTTGCGGACGCGCAGGCAGATGCTGATGTGCGAGTCATTATTTTGACAGCTGTCGGTGACCAGGCATTTTGCGCGGGTGGCGATTTGGGGCTGACCTTGCCGTTATTTACTGGTGATCGTGCGGCCTCGACTAAATGGGATAGCCGCTTACTTAACGATCCTCAGGTGCGTTCTTTATCATCACTATGCGATACGCGCATAGACAAACCGTTTATTGCGGCAGTTAATGGCGTTTGCATGGCTGCGGGCGCCGAGCTTATTTTAGGGACAGATATTCGAATTGCCACAGAGTCTGCACGTTTTGCGTGGCCAGAGGTTCAGCGTGGCTTAATTCCGTTTGCGGGTTCTTTGTCTCGTTTACCCGCGCAAATTCCTTATAGTCAGGCGATGCAATTATTATTAACAGGTGAGCCGATTAATGCTCAAGATGCTTTGGCTATTGGCCTGATTAATAAAGTAGTGCCATCAAGCAAATTAATGTCCGAGGCCAAAAAAATTGCTAAACGTATAGCGAATAACGGCCCCTTAGCCATACGAACTGTTAAAGCAACGGCAACAGCATCTTTAGGTTTGAGCCAAGAAGAAGCTTTTTCGCTTGAAAAACGTAGTTACGACAAAATTATGGCCAGTACCGATGCTCGAGAAGGGCCCAGGGCTTTTATGGAAAAACGAGAGCCCGTCTTTCGTGGGCACTAATATTTCGTTAGCGGGCGCTGTTTATGACACTGTGTTTGCAGTTTTACATAAGGTAAGTTGTTATGGATTTACACGGGAAGGTAGCAGTTGTCACGGGTGGTGGACAAGGTATTGGGCGCGAGGTCTGCCTTGCGTATGCGCGCAGTGGTGCAAGGGTTGTGGTAAACGATATTGATGAAGCTTGCGCAGCTGAAGTCGTTGAGACAATCACCCAAGCAGGTGGGCAGGCAGTTAGCGAAATTGTTGGTATTGGTTCAGCCGTTGCGGCGCAGCAATGTGTTGATCGTGCGCTAAGCGCGTTTGGCCAGCTCGATATTTTTTGTGCTAATGCCGGTGTTTTACGTGACAAAGTTTTATGGAATATGAGCGATGACGATTTTGATGCCGTCATCGAAACGCATTTACGCGGTACTTTTACTTGTGCTCGAGCCGCTGTTCGCCATTTTCGTCAGAACGAACAAACCGGCCGTTTAATTTTAGTCTCTTCCTTGGCTGGACAGAGGGGCAATTTTGGACAAACAAATTATGCCGCAGCTAAAGCTGGTATCGCGGCTTTTGCCCGAACGTGGGCTCTCGAATGTAAACGCTTAGGTGTTACGGTTAACGCGGTTTTGCCAATGGCGTTTACGCAAATGGTGGCCAGTATTCCGACCATGGCCGAGTACGCGAAACAGTACGACAAAACGGGAACACTGCCGTCAGAGTTGCGTGCAGGGATGGGCTTGGGCACCCCGGCAGATGTAGCGCCATTATTTGTTTTCCTGGCTTCGGAAGCAGCAGCAAGCATTACTGGCCAGTGCATCGGTATCGGTGGCGATAAATTAAGTTTATGGAGCCATCCTAGCGAAAAATTACTTAGTTTCCGTGAAAACGGTTGGTCGGCTGAGCAAATTGCTGAGTGTTGGAAAATCGTCTTTGAACAACAGCAAGAAAGTTATGGTATTTAGTTACGTCAATTAAGCAAAAAAAATGCTGCAGCTGTTATGGTGCTCCGTGCCGAGCACGGCTTGCAAGCTATTGCAAAATTAAGGAGAAATTAGCGGCACCTGTTAGCGCGTTGCTAATAATTGCAAGGCATATTTAGCAGCCACCCATTCTTCGTTGGTGGGTTCAATGGCAACAACGATTGCACTATCGGGGCCTGAGATACACGCTTGGTGGGTGTTGTTGGCGTCGGCATCGATTTTAAGGTTTAGAAAGCTTAAATCGCTGCAAACGCGTTCGCGAATAAACGCACAATTCTCGCCAACTCCTGCTGTAAAAACAAGTAGGTCGAGGCCACCTAAAACAGCGGTTAAGGCGCCAATTTCTCGGACAATACGCCGCACATACAGGCCTAGCGCCAAACGGGCCCGTTCGCCGGTTTCGCCTGCTGCGGTTTCGTGTTGCACGACGTAGCGGGGCTCGGACGACAAGCCCGAAACTCCTAATAAGCCCGATTCGTGGTAAAGCATTTGGCTTAAGTCGGAAAGCGATAGTTTCTCGCTTTCTAGAAGATATAAAAGCGCACCAGGGTCGATGGCGCCCGTGCGCGTTCCCATCATTAAACCGTCTAGCGCTGAAAACCCCATGGTGGT
>DATGSD010000304.1:0-2481 GCA_035302965.1 Burkholderiaceae bacterium
CCCCACTACAATTGTACGGGCACTTATTACCACAAGCCCCTGCACAGGTGCAGCAACGAGCGCAAAACTATCAGTTTGGGCGCGGTTGCATGCAAATTCATTTTGCGCTCGATGGCCCGGTTCCGTGGCAAGACCCCGAAATGCAAAAAGTGCCCTTGGTGCATCTAACTGAAAGCCTTGAAAACACCTGTTTGTCGGTAGTTGAAGCCAATAACGGTTTAATTCCGCAGCGCCCAACCATAGGTATTGGGCAACCTGCCGCCGTCGATCCGTCGCGTGCCCCCGAAGGCAAGTCTATTTTATGGTTGCAGCTCCAAGAAATGCCCTCTAAGTTAAAAGGCGATGCCGCCCAACAAATCGAGGTTCCCGCCGATGGCCGCTGGACACCCGAAGTTCGCGAAGCCGTGGCCGATCGGGTACAAAATCGTCTCGAAGGGGTGTTGCCCGGCTTGTCTAAATTAGTTATTGGCCGTGCTGCCTATTCGCCTGCCGATCTCGAGCAGCTTAATTGCAATTTAGTTGGTGGTGATCCGTATTCGGGGGTTTGTTCGCCCGACCAATTCTTTTGGTTCCGTCCTTTTGCGCGTAGTCAGGGGGCTAAAAGCCATCACACACCGTATAAAAACGTTTTCCATATCGGTGCCTCAACGCATCCTGGCCCTGGGCTAGGGGGCGGCTCTGGGCAAATGGTTGCCGATATTTTAGCTAAGCCGCGTTAGTTAACTAGCATCTGTCTATTGCTCCGCCGTAGCCTACGGTACCCCACAGCCTACGGCACCCCGCCGTCTATGATTCTCCGCCGTCTATGGTGTTTCGCCGTCTACGGTGCTTCGCAGTCTACGATTCTTCGCCATCTATGGTATTCCGCAGTCTACGGTACTTCATAGTCTCAACAAGCAAAACGGGCATATTGCCCGTTTTTTTATTCTGGGAAAATAGCCGTTTTGCCAAAGCCACCGACATTGGTGTCGTAAAAACGCATAATGCGTTCGATGATTTCGTCGATGTCATCGCTAATGATGGCTAGCTTGCTATCGCCAGGGCTGATATAGCCATTTTGGCTAAGCTGTTCTTCAACCCAATTAAAAAGCCCATCCCAATACGCCTTACCGACTAAAATAATGGGCGCAGGCGGTACCTTTTTGGTTTGTACTAATGTTAGTACCTCAAAAAGTTCGTCAAGCGTTCCAAACCCGCCGGGCAAGGCGATGTAGGCGGCACTGTGCATAAAAAATGTTGCCTTGCGCGAGTAAAAATACTCGAATTGCAAGCTATGGGTTTGGTATTGGTTGCTGGTTGTTTCGTGCGGTAGCTTGATGTTCAAGCCTATACTGGTACCGTTTGCGGTATAGGCGCCTTTATTGGCGGCTTCCATAATGCCAGGGCCACCGCCTGCAATTAAAGGCAGCCCTGCTTCAGCAAGACGTTGGCCTAATTGCTCGGCAATTGCATAATAGCGAGAGCCTGGCTTAATACGGGCACTACCAAAAACACTTACCCCCCAACCAACTTCTTGGAGGGTGTCGGCGGCAGCTTGCAATTCGCGCATAATTTCTGGAATTTGCTCGTGTGCCGGCCTATGAACGACTTTTTTTAATGTCATGAAAAAAACCTTGTTGCTAGTTGACGGTTCTAGTTATTTATACCGTGCCTATTACGCACTGCCTGACTTACGCAATGCCCTCGGAGAGCCCACCAGTGCCTTATATGGGGTAATTAATATGTTGCGCAAGCTTAGGCAAGACTACGCTACGCAATATGTGGCATGCATTTTCGATGCCAAAGGAAGCACGTTTCGTGACGAGCTATACCCATTATATAAAGCCAATCGGCCCTCGATGCCAAAAGAGCTTGCTGTGCAACTAGAGCCTTTGCACGAAACTATTGCTGCTATGGGTTGGCCTGTCTTTAGCGTACCAGGTGTTGAGGCCGACGATGTTATTGCCACTTTGGCACATCAGGCTAGTCAGAAAGGCTTTAAAACAATTGTGTCGACTAGCGACAAAGATCTTGCGCAATTAGTAAACGACAACATCGAGTTGGTTAACACCATGACATCCGAAACCCAAGATGTCGCGGGGGTAATCGAGAAATTTGGTGTCAGGCCCGACCAAATCGTCGATTATCTCATGTTAGTGGGCGATACGTCCGATAACGTTCCTGGCGTACGTAATGTTGGGCCAAAAACGGCCGAACGTTGGCTTAAAAAATATGGCAGCCTTGAAAACATAATTAAGGAGGCCGATTCAATTAAAGGGGTTACCGGAGAAAACCTTAGAGCCGCCATCCCCGACTTCGAATTAACTCGTCGATTGCTTACGGTTCGCACCGATTGCGAAGTTCCAGTCTTGGCCGAGGGTTGGGACGCCTTAAAATTAAAGCCCCAAGACACTAAACGCTTAATCGAGCTTTTCGATCATTACGGTTTTAGAAGCTGGCTGCGCGAAGTTTCCGGCGACCCCGAACGCATCCCAGAAAACG
>DATGSD010000305.1:0-8591 GCA_035302965.1 Burkholderiaceae bacterium
GTCATGCAAGGTCGAGCTTGCTACGTTTGCAAAGCTAACTTAGTGTTAAAGGCTGCCGTCTAAAACTAGCGGTAACTAAATACAGTTTGGCGCGTTACAAGTTTTGCGTGCTACTTTGTTTTTTACCTTCGTTTTTGTCAACCGTACTGCCTATAGAAACGCCTGTGAAAATAAAAACGATTAACACCACACTCCCACGCCCTGGGCTTACTTTTTATGCCATTGCCATTGTTATCGGTTTTTTAACAGGGGCACTTGGGGCCAGCTTTCACCAACTAGTCGAATATTCCACGCTCTGGAGCCAGCATTTACCCAAGGTTTTGGGCCTTAAAGGCCTGCCCTTGTATATTGCCATGGCGGTTTTTTCAGCGGCATTAATTTGCTTTGGTGTTGCGCTTGTGCGTGTTTTTGCCCCCGAAGCCGGGGGCTCGGGCGTGCAAGAAATCGAAGGCGCCATGGTAGGCAAGCGCTTAATCCGCTGGAAGCGCATTATCCCCATTAAGTTTATTGGTGGCTTCACGGTATTAACCGGTGGCTTAATCGGTGGGCGTGAAGGCCCAACCATCCATATGGGCGCATCCATCGCCAAAGGCATTAGCGATCGTTTTTCGTTTACTTTGGCCGAAAAGCGTTCATTATGGGGGGCAGGGGGTGCGGCCGGTTTGGCATCCGCGTTTAATGCCCCTTTGGCTTCTATTATTTTTGTCCTCGAAGAAGCCCGTAACGATTTTCCCTACACCATGCGTAATTATGCGGCCGTGGTGTTGGCTTGCGGTTGTAGTGCCATCGCCACCGGGCTTATTTCGGGTGTGCGGCCATTTATGGCCATGTCGGCAACCGCCATGCCCCTAGAGTTTCTACCTGTTTTTGTCGTGTTGGGTGTGTTATTTGGTGTGTTGGGCGTTGCCTTTAATTTTGGCTTAATGCGCGCCCTCGAATGGGCGCAAAAAATTGGTTTGCGCTTCTCACCGTATTTGGTACCCGCCCTTTTAGGCTGTGTTTTAGGGCCTTTGTTAGTTTCCTTGCCCGAAGCGGCGGGTGGTGGCGAGCGTTTTGTGGTGGCCGTGGTTAAAAACCCCCTGCCTATTGCTCTTTTAGGCTTGGTGGCCTTATTGCGGTTTTTTGGCACCATGGCTAGTTACTCTACAGGTGCGCCTTCGGGTATTTTTGCCCCTATTTTATCGTTAGCAACCACGGTTGCAGTTTTGTTTGCCGGTGTTTTAGAGTGGTTTGTCGACATGCCTACCGACGCCACTGTGGCTATTGCCGTTGCCGGCATGGCTGCTTTATTTGCAAGCACTGTACGTGCTCCTTTAGTGGGCATGGTGTTAGTTGCCGAATTAACTGGTACTTACGCTTTGGCATTGCCTGTGTTAATTGCCTCGATAACGTCTAGCTTGGTTGCCGAACTCTTGGGTGGCCGGCCTATCTACGAGGTATTGCTTGAGCGCACAATAAACTTAAACATTGCTGGTTTGAACGATAAGCCCAAATAGCACCCAGCAATCGTAAGCAAAGGCCAATTTGCCGTCTTGGCGCTTTTTGCGCCCTGTAGTTTAGGCCGTGCTAATATAAAAGAGTTGTTTACGACTCGAAAACGTGCAAGGCTTGTACCCATCGGCATCAATTAAGTAAGGGCTTAAAACCGTTGGTTTACCAATGTCTACTGCCTTTTGGGTTGTGTGCTTGCCTGTAACCTTTTTATATTCTGGCAAAACATTTTCATGACTTTTTCGGCGTCTACTACATGTGCTAGCAAACCCAGCGTCTCTAGACGATTTGGTAGTGCTGCTCTAGTTCACGCCACCAGCCCTTTAATTTGGTTGCCGCAAGCGTTTTTAATTGCTTATTCAGTTCGGCTTTTACAGCAAAACAGTAGCATTAGTGCCGTGGTTTGGCCGGCTGTGGCGTTCGTTTTTTTGGGCGTGCTTAAAGCTTTGCTCGAAGCATGGTCGCAAGCTCGCTTGCACGACGAAGCTCGTGGCTTTATCAGCCAGTGGCGCCATTACGTTTTAAACACTTTAGCAGCCCAGTCACCACTCGATCGCCATCGCCCGCCTGCTGGGGCGGCCGCCAGTGTCTTGGCCGAACAAGCCGAAGCAATTTTGCCGTGGTTAACGCGCTATCAGGCCGCCATGCTGCGCGTTAAGGTCGTTCCCATTGTTTTGTTTTTTGCCGTTTTATGGTTTTCGTGGGCAGCCGCCTTGGTGCTGTTGCTTGCTGCGCCACTTATCCCCTTATTTATGGCCATAGTGGGTTGGCGGGCGCAAAAAGCCAGCGAAGAGCAGTGGTTGCAGCTGGCCGGCATGAATGGCTTTTTACTCGATCGTTTGCGCGGCTTAGCCACCTTGCGGGCGCTTGGCGCCTTGCATTTAACTGCTAAACGGGTGCGAACTAGCGCCGAAAACCTGCGCCTACGTACCATGCGGGTACTGCGCATAGCGTTTATGTCGTCAGGGGTGCTCGAATTGTTTTCTGCCCTGGGCGTAGCAATGGTAGCAGTTTATGTGGGCTTTCATTTGCTTGGCCAGCTTAATTTTGGAGCCTGGGGGCAGCGCTTAAGTTTAAGCGAAGGCCTTTTTATTTTATTGCTGGCACCCAATTTTTTTGAGCCTTTACGCGAATTAGCAACGGCTTGGCACGACCGTGCTGATGGCGAAGCCGCAATGACGGCTTTAGAGGCGTTAACTGAACGGGGTCTACTCTTGCCCGAAGCCCAAGGCAAACAAGAACTTATCAACGATAGCAGCCCAGCCCAGCCTATTTCTATGGCCGCAACAACACCGGCTTTTGCTGTTTCTATTCAAGATCTCACCTTTGGTTTCGATGACCAAGCCCCTTTGTTTCAGCATCTCAATTTATCGATCGCCGCTGGCGAAAAAGTAGCTATTGTGGGCAAAAGCGGGGCCGGAAAAACGGTTTTATTAGCGTTAATCGCCGGCTTACTAACACCGCAAAGTGGCCAAATTTGGTTTGGCAATACGCTTTGTACGCCTGAAACCATTCGCAATTTACGTCAACATATTGGCTGGATGGGCCAACGCGCCCATGTTTTTGCAGCCTCTATTGCCGATAACGTCTCGCTTAAGCGGTCCGCTACCCAAGACCAAACAATTACAAACGCCATTGCGTCAGCACATTTAAGCCATGTGGCTCAAGCGCATCCGGGGGTGGTTTTGGGCGAAGGCGGGCAAGGGCTTTCTGGCGGCGAACTAGCGCGCTTGGCCTTGGCGCGCGTCGCTTTCAACCAACAAGCTGGTTTGCTTTTACTCGACGAGCCAACCGCTCATCTCGATTCTGACACGGCCGATATTATTCGCGAAGGTGTGCAAGGCATGGCGCAAGGCCGCAGCTTAATTGTGGCTACGCACGACCCACTGTTAATCGAACAAATGGATAGGGTGATCCGACTTGAAAATTTAATCGCGTCAAGCCAAAAGGTTTCCACACAACACACGCCGCAAAACGAAATCAGGGCGGGCGCTCTAGCCGAGGTTTACGATGGGTCAGCCTAGGCATAATCGTTTCTGGTGGCGCCCTGTGTGGCAAGTTATGGTGGCAACGTTTGCACGCCGTATGTGGCTTGGGGCTGCTTTAGGAGCTTTAACTGTTATTGGTGGTATTGGCTTATTAGGGGTGTCAGGTTGGTTTATTGCCGCAACCGCTATTGCGGGTTTGCAACTTAGCACGGCCTTGGCATTTGATGTTTTTATGCCTTCGGCCACCATTCGTTTCTTAGCCTTGTTACGTACAGGAGCTCGTTACGGCGAGCGTGTTTTAACCCACGATGCCACCCTAGCCACAATTGCCCAATTGCGCGAGCGTTTGTTTCTGGGTTGGGCACAAGCTGTGGGTAATAAAACCCTGCGCCAGCCCGCTAATGCCTTGCTGCGCTTAACCGCCGATCTCGATTCGCTCGAGTCGCTAACCTTGCGCTTGCTTGTGCCGTCAATTGCGGCCGCTGCTGCAGCCCTGCTTTGTGCGCTTGTTTTTGGCTTTATCGCGCCGTGGTTTGGCTTATTAAGTGGCCTGTGGCTATTGCTTGTTGGTCTTGGGGTAACCGCAATGCTAGCTTGGCAGGCACGCGCACCTACAGTGCGCTATAGCTTGGCGCTTGAGCGTTTACGCTTGCGTTCCATCGATTTGGTTTCGGGGCAAACCGATTTGTTGATGGCGCAACAATTTGTGTCTCAATGCCGTTTATTACAGCGCGATAATAGGCGAGTAGCGCGTGCCGATCATCGTTTAAATCGCCTAGAAATTAAAGCAACACTGCTTCATTCGGTGGCAAGCAGCGTTACGGTGGCGCTGGCGTTATTAGGTGCCGCTGGCTTGGTTCAGAATGGTTTTATCGAAGTTCCGGGTGCGGTATTAATTGTGTTAATGGCGCTAGCTGCCCTAGAGCCTTTTACGGCCCTGCGGCGTGGTGCTCTAGAAGCAGGGCGAACTTGGTTGGCGGCCAGGCGCTTGGCTACGCCTCTAGGGGCAACAGCAATGCCGCTGCGCCAAGGACAAGTTCAGGCTGGCTATGCCGTGGTTTTTTCTGACGTTAGCAGTCGCTACGAAGCGCATTCGTCATTAGTGCTTAAACAGCTCGATTTTGCTGTGGCAGAGGGCGAAAAAGTGGCCATAATCGGGCCTAGCGGGGCCGGAAAATCCAGCATCTTCGCGCTTATTACTGGCGAATTGCCTGCTGACTCGGGGCGGGTAGCCGCTATCGACCACGCTTGGCTAAGTCAACATGTGTATTTGTTTCACGACTCAATTCGCGAAAACCTATTACTTGCCGCGCCACAGGCAACTGACGAACAATTGTGGCAAGCTTTAGAACAAGCCGGGTTGGCGGCCGATATTGGCCGTTTTTCTCGAGGGCTCGATACCCAATTAGGCGAAGATGCTGTAGGTTTGTCGGGTGGCCAGGCTCGTCGCCTAGCCTTAGCCCGTTTATTGCTGCAAAAGCAGCGCCGTCTATGGTTGCTCGATGAGCCCACCGATGGTTTAGATCGTCAAACAGCTAACACGGTTTTGCAAAGCCTAAGCAAACATGGCAAAAGCAAAACGTGGTTGTTAGCGACGCATTTACAACGAGAGGCCAAGCTTGCCGATCGTTTACTCGTTCTTGAAGAAGGTTGTTTGGTGGCCAGCTGCTTAAAAGGCACGGCCAGTTATAACGCAGCGCTTGCTCGGTTGCGAACCGATTAACCTAGCCATGTATTAGGGGTTGTTGGCTTTTTAATTCCCTAACTTTGTAGGGGTACACCATGGAATTAGACATTGTCGATTTGTCGCGATTGCAGTTTGCAATTACCGCGCTTTACCACTTTTTGTTTGTGCCGCTAACCATTGGCCTATCGATTATGTTGGCCATTATGGAGACAGTCTATGTCATGACTGGCCGTACCATTTGGCGCGACATGACCAAGTTTTGGGGGGTCTTGTTTGGCATTAACTTTGCCATGGGGGTGGCAACCGGCATCGTAATGGAGTTTCAATTTGGCATGAATTGGAGCTATTACAGCCATTACGTTGGCGATATTTTCGGGGCGCCGCTGGCCATCGAAGGGTTGATGGCGTTTTTCCTAGAGGCCACATTAGTTGGCTTGTTCTTCTTTGGCTGGGATCGGCTCTCGAAGCGTGGGCATTTGGCGGTTACCTGGTGTGTTGCCTTGGGTTCCAACTTGTCAGCCTTATGGATCTTAATTGCCAACGGCTGGATGCAAAACCCGGTTGGGGCGGTGTTTAACCCTCAAACCATGCGCATGGAAGTTACCGACTTTTTTGCAGTGTTATTTAACCCAGTAGCGCAAGCCAAGTTTGTTCACACGGTGTCGGCGGGTTACGTGACCGCTGCGGTTTTTGTTTTAGGGGTTTCGGCTTGGTATGCCCTTAAGGGGCGTCACCTACCCTTAGCACGACGCTCGATGGCGGTTGCCGCATCGTTTGGTTTAGCGTCGGCTTTGTCGGTAGTCGTTTTGGGCGACGAAAGCGGTTATTTATCGACCGAGCACCAAAAAATGAAACTGGCTGCCATCGAAGCCATGTGGGAGACCGAGCCTGCGCCAGCCTCGTTTACAGTTTTTGGCATACCCGACACCAAAGAACGTGAAACGCACTTCGCTGTCCATGTACCGTGGGTGATGGGGCTTATTGGTACACGATCGTTAACCGAAGAAATTCCTGGCATTAAAGAACTCGTCGATCAGGCCGAAGGGCATATCCGCGATGGCATTGTGGCGTACGACGCGCTCGAAAAAATTCGCGCAGCAAACCATTCTGGCTCGCTTGATCCCGAATTGCGCGACGCCTTCGAAGACAATGGTCATTTCATGGGTTATGCCTTGCTGTTAAAACGCTATGTCGACGACCCGCGCAATGCCACTCCTGAACAAATTCGACAGGCTGCGCTCGATACAGTGCCGCCGGTTGGCCCCTTGTTTTGGTCATTCCGCGTGATGGTAGGCCTAGGGTTTTACTTTATTTTGTTAATGGGCGTGTTCTTCGTCTTGTCGGCTCGCCGCAAACTTGATGCCTACCCTTGGCTCTTGCGTGTGGCGCTGTGGTCGATACCGCTGCCCTGGATTGCCGCCGAATTTGGCTGGATTGTGGCCGAAGTAGGGCGTCAACCTTGGGTAATCGAGGGGGTTTTGCCCACAGCGGTGGCCGTTTCTAATTTAGGCGCCTCAACCGTGTTATTTACGATTGCGGGCTTTACCTTGCTGTATACGATTTTATTAATCATCGAAATTCGCTTGCTGCTAAAGGCGATTCGTAAAGGGCCGTCTGGCGAGCACGTTGACGACGACTCTCGCGACCCCGATGCTTCATTAGCACCGGCTCATTAAACAGGAGAACACGATGATTTTGCACGAGCTTATTTCTTACGAGGTACTCCGACTAATATGGTGGCTGCTGCTGGGGGTGTTGCTTATTGCTTTTGCCGTTACCGACGGCTTCGACTTAGGTAGCGCCAGCCTATTGCATTTGGTCGCTCATACCGATACCGAACGGCGTGTTGTTTATAACGCCCTAGGTCCCGTTTGGGAGGGCAACCAAGTTTGGCTAATTTTAGGGGGTGGCGCTATTTTTGCGGCTTGGCCCCAGCTTTATGCGGTGTCGTTTTCGGGCTTTTATCTGGCCATGTTTGCCATTTTGGTGGCCTTAATTTTACGACCCGTCTCTTTTAATTTTCGCAGCCAACGCGACGACCCAAAATGGCGCAGCCGCTGGGATTTGGCTTTTTTTATTGGCGGTTTTGTTCCGGCACTAATTTTTGGTGTGGCGGTAGGTAATGTTTTGCAAGGTGTGCCATTCGAAATTGCTAATGACATGCAAATCTACTACCACGGGGGCTTTTTCGGTTTACTAAACCCATTTGCCCTGCTCTGTGGGCTGGTGTCCGTAATGATGCTGGTTATGCACGGAGCAGCGTGGTTGCAGCTTAAAACCACTGGCGATGTGGCCGATCGCTCGCGCCGTTGGGGCACACTTGCCGCCTTGTTAACGGTTTTCTTCTACGCCGTGTGTGGCATCTTTTTGGCCCTTTCGCTTAATGGCTATGTGTCAACCTCGGTAATCGACCCGGCTGGCCCGTCCAACCCTTTATTAAAATCGGTCGACACAGTCCCCGGGGTTTGGCTCGCAAATTACTACAACCAGCCCGTATTGTGGTTGGTTCCCGCCATTGGCTTGGTCGGGCCTTTGCTCGTGATGGTGTTATTTGCTGCGCGTAAACCGATGGCTGCTCTTTTATGTAGTGGCCTCTCGATTACGGCCATTATTGCCAGCGTTGGCGTTGCGATGTTCCCCTTTATTTTGCCGTCGTCACGTCACCCAGATGTCAGTCTTACTGTGTGGGATTCTTCCTCTAGTCATTTAACGCTGTTTATTATGCTGGTTTCCACAGTCATTTTCCTGCCGCTTATTATGGCGTACACCAGCTGGGTTTATTCCGTCATGCGTGGCAAGATCGATCCCGAACAAATCGAACAAGGCGACGATCACGCCTACTAAGTTAGGAGTTAAGACATGTGGTATTTTTCTTGGTTGCTCGGTTTGCCTTTAGCTGCAGCGTTTGCGGTGTTAAATGCGATGTGGTTTGAACTGATGGAAGACGATACGCGCCGCGAACGCGACTCCTAAATACCTGCTAATTTAAGGTTACTTTGCTTGGGGCTAAATGCGAGTGCGTGCGGCCCTCATGCTACTATTTTGGCTTGGCGCAAGCTTTAGCCAGTACTTTTTGGCTTAACGTCTACCAGCGCGCGCCCAAACCATGGGGTCTGCACTGGGTTTGTAGGGCGTTATGAGGGTCTAGCGTTTCCGATCCGGGCGCTTAGGTGGCGTTTTCAGCGTTCTCTTATTACCCATTTTGTTTTCTTAACTTGGCCCGTAGTAGGCGATAGCGAGGCCGTTACAATAGATTTCGCCTTTTTCTTGTTTAGGTCACGATGAACCCGGATTTAGCCCCTCCACAAAGCTTTGACGCAAACAAAGGTGCTGATCTGCCGGCTGCTGTTCGCTGGCGAGTGCTTGCTGTCTTATTAACCGTTATTTTTATGGCGCTGATGAACGTCAGCATCGTAAACGTTGCT
>DATGSD010000306.1:0-2358 GCA_035302965.1 Burkholderiaceae bacterium
CTTATCGAACGCGAAATCGACTACGGCTTGCAAGACGAGCCCATCCCCGGGCCACAAACCGAGTTTCTGCTTTCGCCATTGGCTGCCTTTTTATCGCATGCCTCCCTAGAGGCTGGCGATAACCAAGCCGAACGTGGTGAAGACGCCATTCAGCTTATGACGGTGCATGCGGCAAAAGGTCTCGAGTTTGACAGCGTATTTATTTCTGGGCTCGAAGATGGCTTGTTTCCCCACGAAAATAGCTTAAACGAGCGTGATGGGCTCGAAGAAGAGCGTCGCTTAATGTATGTGGCATTAACACGCGCACGCAAACGACTGTACATAACCTTGGCGCAAAGCCGTATGATTCACGGAAAAACCCGTTTTTCTATGCGTTCGCGCTTCTTGTCCGAAATCCCCAGCAAACACCTTAAATGGCTAAGCCCCAAAGAATCTTCGGCATTTTCGAATCGTTACACTATGCCCAGCGGGGCCACCTGGAGAGGCCAAATGCCACGCCACGGGGGTGCGCAAGCCAACACACTAGCTAATGTTGGTGTCGAGGTAAGCGGCAAGCATTTTCGGGTTGGTATGGGGGTTACTCATCCAAAGTTTGGCGATGGCACTATTACGCGCTTAAGCGGGTCTGGCCCCGAAGCGCAGGCAGAAATTCATTTCCGTGACGTTGGTGCTAAAACATTAGCGCTGGGTATTGCCAAGCTCGACATTATTACCTAGTGGTTGTCAGCTGCTCGCACTCAGCTACCCCTAACTTATTCTTGCAAAACATCGTTAGCAATTTGCTCAAGCTGCTCTTGCAAGCTTAACCAGCGCGCTTCGCAAGCCTCGTTTTGTTTTTCCAGTTCGCCATGCTCTTCTAAAATAGCCAGGCGTTCGTCGCGGCGCTTGTCGTCGCTATACAGATCAGGCTCACTCATTACCTGCTTAAGCTCGGCCATTCGTTTGTGTAAGCGCTCTAGCTGGTTTTCTATTTCTTGCACTTGCTTTTTTATTGGCCCTTGCAAGCGGGCTAGGGTTTGACGTTGTTCAGCCTCTAAACGGCGTTGTTCACGGCGATTGCGCTCTGGGGTAACGCTTGTACTATTTGTTTGCGCAGCTTCTGTCTGCTGTACGCCCGATGACTGGCGCTGCGTCTCAAGCAACCATTGGCGATAATCATCGAGGTCGCCATCAAATTCGCTAACTTGGCCATCTTTAACAATCCAAAAAGCGTCAACCGTGGTTCGGAGCAAATGACGGTCGTGCGAAACCAGCAAGACACTACCTTGAAATTCGGCCAGGGCAGCACTTAGAGCTTCGCGCGTCTCGGTATCGAGGTGGTTGCTAGGTTCATCGAGCAACAATAAATTGGGCTTTTCCCAAACCAATAAGGCAAACGCTAGGCGTGCTTTTTCACCACCAGAAAGTGGGCCACTTGCAGCAAGCGCCATATCACCACTAAAACCAAAACGGCCTAAATAATCGCGCAGGTTTTGTTCAGTTTCTTCGGGTGCAATGCGCTGTAAGTGCTGTAAAGGAGAGGCGTTGGCATCGAGTTGGTCGACCTGTTGCTGGGCAAAATAGCCGACTTGTAAACGGCGTGCCGCTGTACGCTTGCCACTTAATGGCGGGAGCTCGCCGGCTAAAGTGCGAATTAAGGTTGTTTTACCCGCACCGTTAACCCCCAAAACACCAATACGGCTTCTTGCTCTAACACTAAGATTAAGCCCCTCTAAGACGGCATTTGTTTTACTATCAGCACTTTGATAACCCGCACAAACCTCATCGAGAACAACCAGTGGATCGGGTAGGTGGCCAGGTTGCGGCAACTGAAATTGGATGCCAGCTTCGTCACGCAATGGCGCAAGCACTTGCAAGCGTTCTAGCGCCTTAACTCGGCTTTGCGCTTGCCGTGCTTTGCTTGCTTGCGCTTTAAAACGGTCGATAAAGGCTTGTAAGCGTTCGCGCTCGCGGCTTTGCTGTTGCACGGCTTGTTCGTGTTGGCGTAGGCGTTCGGCTCGTTGCTTAACAAAACTTTCATAACTACCACGGTAGTAAACCAGTTGTTTGTGGTCGAAATGTAAAATTGCTCTCGTCGTGCGTTCCAGGAATTCGGGGTCGTGCGAAATTATTAAAACTGTGCCCGAATAGCTAGCCAACCAGTTTTCAAGCCAATACAAGGCATTTAAATCGAGGTGGTTCATGGGTTCATCGAGAAGCAATAGATCGGATGGCGCCATAAGGGCACGGGCAAGCGCTAGACGCATTTGCCATCCGCCCGAAAATTGCTTAACGGGCTTTAGCCAATCTTCGGGGCTAAAACCCAGCCCAGAGAGCAGGCTTTCAGCGCGCGACTCGGCACTCCAGTCATTGGCATCA
>DATGSD010000307.1:0-3116 GCA_035302965.1 Burkholderiaceae bacterium
CCAGCTTAGAGCCCTCATATGTTTTAAAAGCGCTAGGTCGCAGCGACGAGCTGGCACATAGTTCGATACGGTTTAGCATTGGGCGTTTTACCCGTGCAGACGATATTGAATTTGCAATTAAGCAAGTTAATGAACAAGTTAAGCGCTTGCGCGAAATTTCGCCTTTGTGGGAAATGGCCCAAGCGGGCGTTGACCCGCACAGTTATCAGTGGGCCGGTTAAAACAATTTGGCCCTAAGCCTATTTCGGGCTAGCTAACTGATTTTTTTGAGAGCCTGTTCTAGCCGCTCGACTGTGCGTTCGATGTTAAGCAGCTTGTCTAAGCCGAATAAGCCCAGCCTAAACGTTTTGAAGTCGTCGGGCTCGTCGCATTGTAAGGGTACGCCTGACGCGGCTTGTACACCTGCTTCGGCAAGTTTGCTGGCCGAATGAATGCCATCGTCGACGGTATAACTAACAACAACCCCCGGTGCTTCAAAGCCATTTGCCGCAACACTTTTAAAGCCGTAGATTTTTAATAATTGACGAACTTGTTGCCCTAACTCGAGCTGAGCTTTATATAGGGTATCGAAGCCAATAGTGGCCGATTCGACCATAGCGTTTCGTAAAACAACTAAAGAATCGGTAGGCATGGTGGCATGATAAGCGTGGCTGCCAGCTTCGTAGGTTTGTGCAATGCTTAACCATTTTTTTAGGTCGCAGGCAAAACTGCTGCTTTGCGTCGATTGAACCGCCTCTTCGCCACGTGGGCTTAGCATGACCAATGCACAACACGCCGAAGCTGTCCAGCCTTTTTGCGGTGCACTAATAAGAACGTCAACCCCGGTTTTTTGCATATCGACCCAAATCGTACCTGAGGCAATACTGTCGAGTACTAGCAGGCCACCATGTCGATGAACGGCATCGGCGGCCTGGCGAATATAGTCGTCGGGCAGCATAATGCCAGAGGCAGTTTCGACATGAGGCATAAAAACAAGGTCGGGTTTTTCGGCTTCGATGGTTTGCACAAGTGTTTCGATAGCCGGCGGCGCCCAAGGTGCTTGTGGCCCCGACCCCACTGGTTTAGCTTTTAGAACGGTTGTTTTTTTGGGAATATTTCCGAGTTCGAAAATTTGGCTCCAGCGATAGCTAAACCAGCCATTACGTACCACTAAGCAATGCTTGTTAGTGGCCAGTTGCCGGGCGACGGCTTCCATACCAAATGTGCCACTGCCCGGAATAACAACAGCGGCGTGGGCGGCATAGACCGATTTCAGGGTACGAGTGATATCGTTCATCACATCCTGAAATTTTTGTGACATATGGTTAAGGGCCCTGTCGGTATAGACAACGGAATATTCGAGTAAGCCGTTTGGGTCGGCTTTTGAGTGTAATCGTGTCACAAGCGGTCTCCGGGCAAACGAAAGCTAGACAGTACTTTGGTGATTTGGCAAAAAGAAAACATAATGACCGCACCGCAATGAGAGGGTCATTATGTTTTTAATAACAGGTGCCACCTTTAGCTGAAAGCAAATTGGCTGGTACCGTTTTGCTACTTTATTTAGGAGTTTTAATAAAGCGCAAGTAGGGTAGTTTGATGTCGACTTCGCCGTATTTCTCGCGAGCTTCGTCGTCGCTAAGGCTAAGGCCGACGATAACGTCTTCGCCTGGCTGCCAGTCGGCTGGGGTGGCGAGAGGTTCGCCATCGGTAAACTGAATGGCATCGAGGGCGCGCACAATTTCGGCAAAGTTACGCCCAACCGACATTGGATAAACCAAAATTAAACGAATTTTTTTGTCGGGGCCAATAATATAAACGTTGCGAACTGTGGCGCTGTCGGCAGGGGTGCGGCCATCGGGCAGGTAGGCATCGGCAGGCAGCATATTGTATAGCTTAGAAACCTCGAGCGAGGTGTCGTCAATAATGGGGAAATCGGCCTGAGTGCCGGCAAATGCCTCGATGTCGCGCTTCCATTTTTTATGATCATCAACATCGTCTACGGAAATACCCATAACTTTGGTGTTGCGCTTTTTAAATTCGGGTACTAAGCGGGCAACCGCACCGAATTCGGTTGTGCAAACGGGGGTAAAGTCTTTGGGGTGCGAAAACAAGATGGCGTAATTATCGCCAATCCAGTCGTGTAACGTGAGTTCTCCGGCAGTTGAATCTGCGGTGAAATTAGGGGCGATATCGTTGATGCGTAGCGACATTATTGATCTCCTGTTACCAATTGGTGAGGTAATCTGTAAACTTTGCAGACTCTATTAATGATACGCCATTTAATTAGCCTTTGTGTCTGTGGTCGGCCGTATGCAAGCAAACGTAACCTTGTGTGTAATGGCTTTTTGTAAGCTGTTTATGCATTGCTGCATTGCTGCATTACTGGTTTCAAGGCTTTTGTGCGACATCGTCAAAATACGAGTCTAAAAAATCGAGCTGCTGGCGACGCCAATTGTTAGCCATCTGAATTGTGTCGCCAAAATCAAGATAGTTGTCGGCGCTGCTATTAAACATTTGCCAGTTTGGCAGGCACTGATGGTTGGGGTTGCCGTGTTTTGCAAAGCTCGTCCAGGCATCAATTATGGCGTTCGAAAGCTTGCGATCGGTATCGTTAATTAACGGGGCTGGCTCGTGCTCGCTAGCCGGGCTATCAAAATTACCAAAAACATAGGCCACTTCTTGTGTATGGTGGGGGCCGTTTTGGGTTTGTTCTGGGTAACGTCGTGTGAAAACATAACGCCAAACCGGGGTTTGGTAGCCAGCTAGGGTTTTGGCAAATAAACGGGCGCCATAATTAAATTGCGTGTCGGCAAACAAATGAGCGACTTGCTTTTTAACATCAGTTTCTGTGGCGACGGGGTAGCAGCGTTTAGCAAGGTCGGGGCACTCGGGAAAACTGCTTTCAAGTAACTGCTTATAGTCTTGGAAGGTGTTAATGGGCCAGCTGGCTGTTGCTTGGCTGCCTTCATCGGCGTTGGTGCCCACTATGGCAGGCAATAAGGCAAGTTGTTGGTTTTTGAAGGCTTGTTGTTCGTCAAGCGCAATTACCCAGCCGTCGCGAATGGGTCGCAAAATTCGTGGTGATGTTAGGCCTCGAACTTTGGGTGTTAGTAACGGGGTTTTGGCTAGTAATTCTG
>DATGSD010000308.1:0-5751 GCA_035302965.1 Burkholderiaceae bacterium
CAAGCTTGCGCTTGCTCAACGCCCGCCAAAACTAATTTGGTGTTGGTTTCGGCACATAAGCGGCGTGCCTGACGGACATCAGCAGTGCAGCGCGGTAACAAACGGGCACTGCCAACCCCATCGTAGTAACCAAAGTCGAGCACATCGCCTGATACACGGCGCGATAATCGGTTGATAAACTGCCCCCACTCGCCCAACGGTTGGCGACGTCCTGTTAAAAAAGCGCGCCGTTTTTCTGACTGCATTGATTTCCCTACCCTGCAAACAATTTTTGTCTAGAAACAGTCGATAAAAGTAACAAAAGCCGTTATCTACTCGGAAACCTTCACCACCAAATTGGCAAGCCGTTGTGGAAAGGAAAACTACCATTGCCACAATCGATAGCCTGTTATCGGTTAAGGTGTAGCTTGACGAATTATTTGCTTTTTTGAGTGATAACAGCCATGCCAAACCCGCAACATCATCGCTTAACAAAACCTATTGAGCCGGCCACGCGCATGAGAGCCATTAAACCTTTTGAGGCCGTTGAGGTTTTTAAGCGCACGACGGCTTTGCAAGCCAAAGGGCACGATATTATTAGCCTAGGAATTGGCGAGCCCGACTTTACCGCCCCAGCACAAGTTGTTGAAACCCTGCAGCGCGCTGCACAGGCTGGCTTAAGTGCTTACACACCACCGAGTGGCTTAACCCCGCTACGCGAAGCGATAGCCTTATATTATCAGCAGAATTTAGCGTGTTCGCCCGACCCCAAACGTATCGTTATTACCAGCGGCGCTTCGGGCGCGTTACTGTTAGCGAGTTTGGCGCTTATTAACCAGGGCGACGAGGTTTTGCTACCCGATCCTTCTTATCCCGCCAACCAAAACTTTATTTTAAGCGCGGGCGGCGTGCCAAAACAAATTCCGACAACAGCCGAAAACCGCTATCAGCCCACGGCCGAAACCGTTAGTAAGCACTGGAGCCCAAAAACTCGTGGGCTGTTTCTGGCCTCGCCCAGCAACCCAACTGGCACCTCTATCGACAAAGACGTGTTGCGCGGCGTAATCGAAGAAGTACGCTCACGAAATGGTTTTATCCTTATGGACGAAATCTATCAAGGGCTGTACTACGACGAAGCACCACAAAGTGCGCTTGCCATCGATGACGACGTTATTATTATCAATAGTTTTTCTAAATATTTTCATATGACGGGGTGGCGCTTAGGCTGGCTTATTGTGCCCGAAAGCCTACTGGAAACGGTTGATCGCCTTGCTGCTAGCCTGGCAATTTGTGCCCCAAGCTTGGCCCAACACGCTGCCATTACCTGCTTTGAGCCCGATGTTTTGCATATTTACGAAGCACGCCGGCAATCGTTTAAGCAACGACGCGATTATCTGGCTCCAGCCTTGCAAAAACTGGGTCTAGACATACCCGCTTACCCTGATGGCGCGTTTTATATCTTTGCGGATATCCAAAAACACAGTCACGATAGCCAGCAATTTGCCCAAAAAATGCTCGAAGAAGCTGGCGTTGCTGCCATTCCCGGTGCTGATTTTGGCCAACAACATGCCCGCACAAGCTTGCGTTTTGCTTACACTATTGGCCTAGACCGTTTACAAGAAGCCGTACAACGGCTCGAAAAATTTTTAGCCTAAGCGCTAAAACCAATTAATGCGCCAGCTTGACCTTAATCGCTGATCGGAATGCCCGACTCTAGAGCCAAGCGGCGCCACTCGGCAATAACCCGTGCTCCATAGCCACCATCGCTTGGCCCGACTGCTCCGACATAGCAGGCCAAGCCGCCACGGATAGAGCCACGACGTTGAAGGCAATCTGACAAAATTTGTGCGCCAACGCGAATATTTGCATCGGGATCGATGGCAGCATATTGCTTGCCTGCAAACTCGTCGAACTTTTCTTTATGCACACTGGTCATGACTTGCATTAAGCCCTGCGCACCCACGTGGCTTTCCGCAAACGGATTGTAACGAGATTCGATGGCAATAATCGCTAAAAGCAACTGGGGATCGAGATCTTTTTCGGCACCCACCTCAAAAACCGTATTAATTAAACTTGCCGCGACATTTTCAGCAATTCTATATTTGCGCGCAATATAAGCTCGTAACGCCTGGCCTTGTGCTGTTGTTAAGCCCGGGCCCAAGACGGTGTCTGAGTGCTCTAAGCTGGCAATAAATGGCGATGGCTCTGTGGCAGTTAACGAGGTCATCGATACCGCCAATTGGTAATCAGGGTTTGCGGCCGGGCGCCAACTATCTAATAGCAAACGATGAAACTCGTACGATTGCCCTTGCACGGCGGGCACTAATACACCAACCGCTAAGGTAGCCATGGCCGCGATGCCCAAAAACAAGGCCATCGTCCGTAAAAAATCAGCAACAAAATAAAATTTTCTGCGTAAAAAACTCATGGCGACGAAACGACAAATTGCCTTACCCAACCCCAAACCTAGAAAACAGCCCCTAATCAATTAAGGGCAAGGCCAAGCCGCACTCTCTTGCGGCTAACTAAAAAATAATCGCTGCAAGTTAGGCTAAGCAAAGGCACCGCTATAACCTAGAAAATACGCTAAAACTAACAAAAACGCTAAAAAGTAACGTAATACCAGGCGGCTTAGCTGCGCTGCACTAAAGTGTGATAATAAATTCGCTAAACTAAGGGTAAGTTCTAAAAGTAAGCTCAAAATAACAGCAGCCAAGTAACGGCAAGCTAATGATAAGCTTAGTCGATTTTTACGGTTGTGATCGGATGAAAACACATTGAAATACCGCGACTTACGCGATTTTATCGCCCAGCTCGAGCGTTTAGGCGAACTTAAGCGCATTCAACACCCTGTTTCTACCAACCTCGAGATGACCGAGGTAAGCGATCGAGTCTTGCAATCAGAAGGCCCCGCTTTATTATTTGAAAACGCCAAACACAACAACAAAACCGCCGAATTTCCGATTTTAAGTAATTTGTTCGGAACCCCGCATCGGGTTGCTCTAGGTATGGGCGCTAACGACGTTAGTGCTTTACGCGATATTGGCGAATTGCTGGCTAGCCTGCGCGAGCCCGAAGCACCACGGGGCCTACGCGATGCCTTTGCCAAGGTGGCACAACTAAAAGCAGCCCTATGGGATATGAGCCCAAAAACGGTTAAAGGCCCAGCTTGCCAAGAAATCGTTCTCGAGGGCGACGACGTCGACCTCAATAAAATTCCATTGCAAACCTGTTGGCCAGAAGATATTGCGCCCCTACTCACCTGGGGTTTAGTGATTACCCGTGGCCCCAATGCCCGTCGCCAAAATCTGGGCATTTATCGCCAGCAACTTGTAAGCCACAACAAGCTAATTATGCGCTGGCTGTCACACCGGGGTGGGGCGCTCGATTTTCGTGACCATAGCCTAGCGCATCCTGGCCAACCCTTTCCCATTGCTGTGGCACTGGGCACCGACCCAGCCACCATTTTAGCGGCCGTCACGCCTATCCCCGACAGCTTATCTGAATACCAATTTGCTGGGTTGTTACGTGGGGGGCGCACCGAGGTCGCTAATGCGCTGGGTAGCTCTTTGTCCGTACCTGCTAGTGCCGAAATCATCCTCGAAGGGCATATTTTGCCGGCTGACGATGCGCGAGCACTAACGCCCCCAAGCGACAGCCCAACACCCGCGCCTAACAGTCAGTACGAAATGGCGCTTGAGGGGCCTTACGGCGACCATACGGGCTACTACAACGAGCAAGAATGGTTTCCGGTGTTTACGGTCGACCGAATCACATTGCGGCGCAATGCCATTTATCACACCACCTACACCGGAAAACCCCCCGACGAACCTGCTGTTTTGGGGGTAGCACTTAACGAAGTGTTTGTTCCGCTGCTACGTCGGCAACTTCCTGAAATTACCGACTTTTACCTACCACCCGAAGGTTGTAGTTACCGACTCGCTGTCGTGTCGATTCGTAAGCAATATGCTGGCCATGCCAAACGCGTTATGTTTGGCATCTGGAGTATTTTGCGCCAATTTATGTACACTAAATTTATTGTGGTTGTCGATGACGATATCGATGTTCGCAATTGGCCTGACGTGATTTGGGCCATGACAACCCGTATGGACCCGGTACGCGACAGTGTTTTAATAGAAAACACCCCTATCGATTACCTCGATTTTGCATCTCCGGTATCGGGCTTGGGCGGGAAAATGGGTTTAGATGCTACCAACAAATGGCCAGGCGAAACCGACCGCGAATGGGGTCGCGCTATTGTGATGAGCGAAGAAGTGAAGGCTCGAGTTGACGGTTTCTGGAGCGAGTTAGGCCTAAGCTAGGATTGTTATTAAAACTATCTAATCGAAGACATCGTTAGGCTTATTGGTATCACGCGACGAGCGTCGAAAAAGCTGCCACAGCAAGACAACGCCAAGCGCGCTTTGTAACAGACCACGCCGGCGCAATAAGGCGCCGCGCCCTAATAGTGTAGAAACACCTGATAACAAAAATGGGTATTGACGTAACAAACGCAGCCCACCAAGCAGCAGCCCTGATTGCCCACTTACCGAGCGCAATGAGCGCGGCAACACGCGCTGCAATAAAGAGGATGGCGTTAACTGACTAGCCACCCCACAAACTTGTTCGGCGAATGCTTCGCGTTCGAGAGCAGCACGGGCACGTAATAACTCGATACGCACATGTCTTTCTATTTTAGTGTGTCGTCCCATATGTTTTAGCTCTCGTGGTTATCGGATGCTGAAGCTTGGTCTCCGAGACGCTCGACTAATTGTAAGTCGCGTCGAAGTTCTTCTAGAGTTGCTTCAAACGGAGGAGGAGCATCGACAAGGCTTTTACGCACACACCACAAACACCCCAAACCCAACACCAAGTAAAACAAAAACAAAACCACTAAAGCAGTATAGCGGTAGTCAGTTGGCCAAAAATACAAGGCTATCGATAAAGAAAACACCAAAATAGCCAATGTTAAAAACAACAAGGTGGCAAAAAGCAAGCCCAGCAATTTGGTGGCACGAGCACGCTGTTCGGCCATTTCGAGCGAAAACAGCTCGAAGCGGGTGCTAATTAAAGTTAAAAGTATTTTGGTTAAATCGCGAGCAGAAGTTTTTAATGCCATCAGTTCAGCCTGAAATATACGTCTGAAGCTATAAAAAATCAGGTTGCATAATAAAAAATCGGCAACCTGATTTTGTCTTTAACGACGGCTAATTAAAACCCCCAACAACAAACCTGCAACGGCCGCAACCCCCATTGCCTGCCATGGGTTGTCGTGGACGTAATCGTCGGTAGCACGAGCCGCTTTACGACCTTGCTCGACAAGCGCATCTTGGGTTTCGTACAAAGCCAAGCGAGAGCGTCGTAACGACTCGAGTGCGCGCTCACGTAATTCGCCGGCCTTTTCACCTGTGGCAGCGGCGGCCTCGCGTAAAAACGTTTCGGCTTCGTCGAGACTCTCTTTAACGCTATCGATGATTTGATCTTCTTTACCGGCAATTTTTTGCGTACGGTTTTTTGCCATGTTTAAGCTCCTTACTGCCAAAATATGGATAAATGCCTACTTTAAGATAGGTGGCTTGATTGAGGTTGCGAAGCCTTTACGATACAAGAATTTACTAAAACAGACCTAAAAAACGAGTAAAAGTTCTGTTAAGCCTAGTCAAAAATAAATAGTGGCATTCAACTACCATAGCGCAAAACGCAAGGGCTCAACGAAATATTTAACGAATTCCATCAATATTTAATGGATTCCAACAACTTCGATGACCGACG
>DATGSD010000309.1:0-3724 GCA_035302965.1 Burkholderiaceae bacterium
TTGCCCTTCAGCCACCGCTTTACCCGCCGCAGTAGCCACCCACTCGGCACCAACCGGCCGCCCGCCCCCAACAAAAAAAGCATAGCCACTGATTTGCTCGCCATCGGTGCGAGCAAACACCTTTAAACTATGTGCAAGCGCCACACCCGCAGAAAAAACATTACGGCTAAGCCCCGAGCAAACAGAGGCCGACCTGATGGCCAAAATTGTTTTTACTCACCGCGAAACCGGCGACCAAGTAACCTACGTTATTCCTCAAACCGTGCTGCCAGTTATGCAGAAAATTAACCAAGAAGATCGGGGTGTCGAGCGCTATCATTCGGTTATGGCCATCTCTCCGAACGAACTCTTTCAGATAGTCGACTAAATACAAACAAATTAATGCGGCGCAGTTATTGTTTGTTTAATAGAACTTTTACTGCGCCAGTGCCCCCTTCAAAGTCGGCACAGTCAGAAAAAGCCATTACAAACGGTTTCTGAGCCAACCAGCGCCGCACAGCGGCCTTAAGAACAGGCTGCCCGCCTTTCGACCCGTAGCCCTTACCGTGCACAATACGAATGCAACGTAATTGGTATTGGGTACATTCGTGCAAAAACTGCACCAAACGCTGGTGTGCACGATCGCGCGTATATCCATGAAGATCTAGACTGGCTTGAATCGGCCATCGGTTGCGCCTAAGGCCGTTAAGTAGATCGGGGCCATGACCCGTTTTAAGATAAGCGTCGTTTTGCTCAGCGCAGTTTAAAGCACCATCAAAAAAGCCCGACGTGGCGTTGTTGTCGGGGGTTTCGCTTGCCGCTAAACGACGATTATGAAAATATGCTGCCTTGTGAACCCGCTTTGAAGACACTCGGGGCGATATAGCAAGTGGCTCGACAGTTGCCATGGCCTCGCGAAACAAACGTCTTTCAGTCTCGGTTAGATGGCCATTGGATGCGTGTTTTTTTGTTGTTTTTTTGCTTATTGCTTGTTGTGCGACAACTTGCCTTTTCGTATTGATCGAGGCCTTATTAACGGCTGATTTTTTAACCGTATCGAGCGCTTGTTGCGCGATTTTTTTTTGCGAGCGGGCTGCGCATGTTTTACCAAGCGTTTGATTTTTAGCCACAATACCGACTTGGTTGGCCGGCTTTTGAGGCCGTGTTTGACGCAAGCGCTGCGCCTTAGCCTTGGCTTGGCTAAGGCGTTTTAAATCGGAAAGGCGGTATTTATTAGCCTTGCTCATCTAACCAGCGCTGAGCATCGAGCGCGGCCATGCAACCCGTGCCGGCGCTAGTGATTGCCTGGCGGTAGACGTTGTCTTGTACATCGCCAGCCGCAAACACACCCGGCAGCGAGGTGGCTGTGGCCATGCCATCTAGGCCAGAGCGCGTAATAATGTAACCATTACGCATCTCGATTTGACCCTCAAAAATATCGGTGTTTGGTTTGTGCCCAATGGCGATAAACACCCCTGTAACGGCCAACGATTCAACCTCGTCGGTTTGGTTATTACGAATTTTAACGCCGGTAACACCAGAATCGTCGCCCTCGATGTCGTCCAGCTCGTAAAATAACTTTAACTTAATATTGCCGTTGTTGACACGGTCCATAAGCTTATCGACGTTAATTGGCGAAGCACGGAACTCGTCGCGACGATGAATTAAGGTAACTGTTTTACAAATATTGGCTAGATACAGGGCTTCTTCGACGGCAGTATCACCACCACCAACCACAACAACGTCTTGGTTTTTATAGAAAAAGCCATCGCAAGTAGCACAGCTAGAAACACCTTTGCCAAGGTATTCTTGTTCAGCCGGCAAACCCAAATAAAGAGCTGAGGCTCCGGTTGAAATAATAAGGGCGTCGGCCGTGTATTGGGCGCCACTATCGCCAGTTAAGGTAAATGGACGCTGAGATAAATCGACAGACGCGATATGATCGAAGACCAATTCGGTTTCGAAGCGCTCAGCGTGCTCTTGAAAGCGCTGCATGAGGTCAGGGCCCTGCACACCAGCACCGTCAGCAGGCCAATTCTCGACATCGGTTGTTGTCATTAACTGACCGCCTTGTTCAAGGCCAGTAATTAACATGGGGTTAAGGTTAGCGCGGGCAGCATAAATAGCTGCTGTATACCCGGCAGGGCCAGATCCTAAGATAATTAATTTGGCGTGTTTAGGTGTTGTCATTGCAAATCGTCCGAAAAAAGTGTTCAGGCAATTATAATAAGCCCATGGCTAGATTACCCGCAGCATCATCTCGCTCGTCGCGCAACGTTCGAAACGGGCCTTCGTTACTACAAACCCGCTTGTCGGCGCTTGGCCGTGAAGCCCGTTGGATACTATTCGCGGCTTTGGCCGCGTGGTTGGGTCTTGTGCTCGCAACCTGGTCGCCAAACGACCCAGGCTGGTCGCAATCGGTTCAGGTTAGCACTACCCATAATGGTGGCGGCTTAATTGGCGCGTATATTGCCGACCTTTTATTAGCCTTGTTTGGCTACGCGGCATGGCTTTGGGTTGTGCTGCTAGTGCAACGTGTTGCCATTGGGTTTTATCGCCTCACCAATGCCATTATGCCTGATCCTAAGCCCACTCCTCTACCACGAGTGCATTGGGAAACTGCTGCTGGCTTTATTTTATTACTGTTAGGCTTAATGGGCCTAGAGGCTTTGCAATTCAGTGCAGCTGGAGCGCATTTACCCGGCGGTGCGGGTGGTGTACTTGGCTATTATTTTGCCCATTTAACCACTCAAGCCCTTGGTCTTTCCGGCTGTGTTTTGCTCCTACTGGTTTTTATTGCAACCGGCGCCAGCCTGTTCTTTGGTTTTTCTTGGTTGCTGCTTTCTGAGCGCATTGGTGGCTGGGTCGAAAAAAGCGCGCAGCGTTTACTTGCTTTTGTACGCGCTAGGGCCGATCGTAAGGTTGGCGAACAAAAAAAGGCCCAACGCAAAGAAAATGTCCAGGCTAAACAAGTCGAGCTAGTGCACGAAAAACCGGTGCGCATCGAGCCGGCCATTGTCTCTATCCCGCCGTCAGCCCAAGTAGCAAAAGAAAAACAAAAAACCTTGTTTAAAGCACCACCATCGGAAAGCGGTTCGGCCTTGCCCGCACTCGAGCTACTCGACCCTGTCGATGACGATATCGAGCCCGTCTCGCCCGAAACTATCGAATTTACCTCTCGTCTCATCGAGAAAAAACTTTCCGACTTTGGCGTGCGGGTAACCGTAGTTGCTGCTCAGGCTGGGCCTGTTATTACTCGCTACGAAATCGAACCAGCTACGGGTGTTAAAGGCAGTCAAATTGTTAATTTGGCCAAAGACTTAGCGCGCTCGTTAAGCATGGTAAACATTCGTGTCGTCGAAACCATACCGGGCAAGAACCTAATGGGGCTCGAGCTACCTAACCCGCGTCGACAAACCGTACGCTTGTCCGAAATTTTAGGTTCGCAAACGTATTACAACGCTAAGTCGTCGCTAACCATGGCGCTTGGTAAAGATATTGCAGGCAACCCGGTTGTAGCCGATCTAGCCAAAATGCCGCACTTACTAGTAGCAGGTACGACAGGATCCGGAAAGTCAGTGGGTATTAACGCTATGATACTTTCCTTTTTATACAAAGCCGATGCCTCCGAAGTACGTCTTATCTTAATCGATCCTAAAATGCTCGAAATGAGCGTTTATGAAGGCATACCGCATTTGCTTGCGCCCGTGGTTACCGATATGCAACAAGCGGCCAACGCCCTTAA
>DATGSD010000310.1:0-4711 GCA_035302965.1 Burkholderiaceae bacterium
CCCAACAATGCCAACACTACCAAATCGACTACGCGTTTTTAGATCACATCCAAAAGCTAAGCGATTGCAAAATTTTAGCAATGGATATGGACTCAACGCTTATCAGTATCGAGTGTATTGACGAAATCGCAGACATTGTTGGCCGCAAAACCGAAGTTGCCGCCATAACCGAGGCTGCCATGCGCGGTGAAATCAGCGACTTTAGCGAAAGCCTCCGGAAACGGGTGGCTTTATTAAAAGGGGCACCAGCATCGGCCTTAGAACGGGTTTACACCGAACGCTTGCAACTTAACACAGGCGCTGAAAAGCTTGTAGCTGCTTGCCAAAAAGCCGGTCTAAAAACCCTATTGGTATCGGGCGGTTTCACCTTTTTTACCGACCGTCTAAAAGCGCGTTTAAACCTCGATTATTGTTATTCGAACACGCTCGAAATTAACGACAACAACGAACTTACCGGCAAGGTGCTCGGCGACATTGTCGACGGCCAAGCCAAAGCCAATTACTTAAAAGGCTTAGCCAAGCAATTAAACGCCAACAAAGATGAAATTATTGCCATTGGCGACGGTGCCAACGACCTCGCCATGCTTTCTTTAGCAAAATATTCGGTAGCGTTTAGAGCCAAACCTGTTGTTGCCGCCCAAGCGCAATTTGCCCTTAACGTAAGCGGTTTAGATGCCGTCTTAAACTGGTTTCGTAGCGCTTAAGACAGTGTTATTAACGTTTTTACTGTAGGCGACGACAGCGACGCCGATACATAAAGTTGTTACTGTGGGCGACGACGGCGGCGCCGGTACAAATAGCGATAAACAAACCCCGGGTAACCCAACACTAAATACAAGCTGCCGGTAATAACAAAAAACTCCCAATTTTTTGGGAAGGGGTTCATTAAACTGCTTTCAAAGGCAAAGCCAATGGCGCCTACCATTAGATAAAAAAGCAGCAACTCGAGCACCCGCATTACCGTGGGTTTATCGACCTCGATAGGAGCTCGCCAACCTGGTAAAGCCAGCACAGCTACGGCGCCGACAGTAATTAACAATAAACGCAAGAAAAATGAAACCGCGGATGAAAAATCGCTAACCGGTGGTGCCGAGCTTATTAGCACATGCACCAACCACAGCCAAAATGCGACTAAGGCTAGAAACACTACAAAAAACAACAATCGCCCGCTTAAAGAGCGCGAAGTGGTATTTGGTAGTTGCCACGGCAAAACAATAAAGGCGCGCTGGCTAACAAAGGGGGCGTTTGCCGCTACCAAAGCCAGCGCTATTAATACCCAAATTGCAGTGTTTTGCTCCATAGCTAGCGCCTAAAACAGGCGTAAGGACGTGTTCATAACCGACACACAAAGCGCAAGTAGGCCGCCGGGTAGAACCCCTAAGAGAATTAAGGCTAAGCCATTAAGCGACATAATGCCGTTTGGTAACACGCCCGATTCGAGTGCAGGAGCCTCGTCGGTTTCGGGGTCGTCGAAATAGGCAACCTTTACCACCCGTAGGTAGTAAAAGGCACCCACTAAAGAGAACAGAACAGCCAACACCGCTACAACCACATGACCGGCGCCAATAAGCACTTGCAAAATACTTAACTTGGCATAAAAGCCCACGGTTGGCGGAATACCGGTTAAGGAGAACATCGTTACCAACAAAACACCCGCTAAAATCGGATTGCGTTGGTTTAAGCCTTTGAAATCGTCGATGTTTTCGCACTCGAAGCCCTTGCGGCTAAGCACCAAAATAATGCCAAACGAGGCCAAGGTCATGAGCACATAAACAACCATGTAATACAGGGCTGCACCGTAAGCTTCGGCAGCTACTACACTACTGCCCTCGCCGGTACCAGCAATTAAGCCAAGTAAAACAAAGCCCATATGCGCAATCGTTGAGTAGGCCAACATACGCTTAAAGTTTGTTTGGACAATAGCCGTTAAATTACCGATAGCTAACGACAACACGGCCAAAATTAACAGCATGGGCTCCCAATCGAAAGCCAGATCGTGTAAGCCTTCGACAAGTAAGCGAATAATTAGCGCGAAAGCGGCTAATTTGGGCGCGGCACCAACAATTAACGTAACCGCCGTCGGTGCACCATGGTAAACGTCGGGTACCCACATATGGAAAGGTACAGCGCCTAACTTAAAGGCCAAACCCGCCACGATAAAGACCAAACCGAATACCAAGGGCAAGGTTTCAACCTGACCCAAAGAAATTAACCACATGATTTTGTTAAGGTCGAGCTCGCCAGTTGCACCGTAAATCATTGATAAGCCGTACAACAAAATACCCGAGGCCAAAGAACCCAAGATGAAATACTTCATGGCGGATTCGGTCGCTTGGATATTTTCGCGACGCAGCGCAATAAGAGCGTAAAGGGCGAATGACATCAGCTCGAGCCCTAAGAACAGGGTTAGCAAGTTGCTAGCTGATATCAGCACCATTTGGCCTAATAAAGCAAACAGCGTAAGGGTGTAGAACTCGCCACCGTTTTTCATCATGTCGCGCTTTTCAGCATATTCGCGGCCATAAATAAAGGTGACGGCCACCGCAATATAAGACGCAATTTTTAAGAAGTGGCTTAAATCGTCGACAACATACATACCGTTAAAGGTACGTCCCACGACGCCACTACCCCATTGCATGGCGTTTACAACACCAACAATAAGCAAAATAAGTAGGCTTAGTAAAAAACTGGCCCGTCTTTCGGTGTCTTTACTGAAGGCATCGATTAGCAAAAGCGCCGACGTTAACACCAACAGTAAAATTTCGGGTAGTGCCAAAACAAATTGAAATTGACTGTGCATCATGATTCAGGCCTACAGTTTCGAGATAGAGACGTGTTGCAACAAGGCCTCGACCGACACATGCATGACGTCCGTAAATGGTTTTGGATAAATACCCATATACAACACCAAAATTGCCAATAGAGCGAGCACTAAAAACTCGCGCTTGTTGATGTCTGACATGGCCCGAACGGTATCGTGTACCACTGGCCCGAAAGCCACACGCTTAACCATCCATAGCGAGTAAGCAGCTGCCCAAATAAGCGCCGTTGCCGTTAACAGACCAACCCAGAAGTTGTATTCGACTGCACCCATAATGACGGTGAACTCGCCTACAAAACCACTGGTAGCAGGCAAGCCACTGTTGGCAAAGGAAAACAACAAGAAAAAGGTGACGAAACGCGGCATGACGTTAACAACGCCGCCGTAATCGGCAATAGCTCGACTATGTAAGCGGTCGTACAGTACGCCAATACACATAAACATGGCCCCCGACACAAAGCCATGAGAAATCATCTGGATAATCGCCCCCTCGATACCTGCGGTATTAAACAGGAAGAACCCAAGGGTAACGAAGCCCATATGAGCCACCGACGAGTAAGCCACAAGTTTTTTCATATCGTCTTGGACTAATGCCACCAAGCCAATATAAATAACGGCTACCAACGACAGTGCAATCATGATGCCAGCTAAGCTTTGCGAGGCATCGGGCACAATGGGTAAGGAAAAGCGCACAAAGCCGTACGCCCCAAGCTTAAGCATAATTGCCGCTAAAACAATGGAACCACCGGTGGGCGCTTCAACGTGGGCATCGGGCAACCAGGTATGTACCGGCCACATCGGAACTTTGACTGCAAATGCGGCAAATAAAGCAATAAATAGTAAAACCTGCGCCGTATAGCCAAGCGGTAACTGATGCCATTCGAGAATGTCGAACGAGCCGCCCGACGCTCGCCAAAGGTAGATAAAGGCAATTAGCGTTAGCAGCGAACCTAAAAAGGTATATAAAAAGAACTTAATCGCGGCATAAACGCGGCGCGGGCCACCCCAAACACCAATAATGATGTACATCGGGATCAGGGTTGCCTCGAAGAAGACATAAAACAGCATGCCATCGAGCGCGGCGAAAACCCCCACCATAAAACCCGACAAAATCAGGAAGGCCGCCATATATTGCGCTATGCGACGGGTAATAACCTGCCAACCTGCAAGAACGACAATGACAGTAATAAAGGCGGTTAGCAAAACAAACCACAGCGAAATGCCGTCAATGCCTAAATAATAATTAATAGAAAACAGCTCAATCCAGGGCGTTTTTTCGACAAACTGCATGTCGGCGGTGCTGGAGTCGAAACCCGTATATAAGGGAATGGTTACCAACAAACCGGCGATGGCCCCAATTAACGACAGCCAACGGGTAAATTCGGGGCGCTCGTCACGACCCAGCAGTAATACCAACAAGCCCGCAACGATGGGGACGAAAATGGATAGAGTCAACCAAGGAAACGTAGTAGATGCCATATCGCCAGCCATCATTGAACCGTCATTACGAAAAAGGTTAAGAACGCTAAAATGCCGAGAATCATGGCAAAGGCATAGTGGTAGATATAGCCCGATTGCAGATGACGGCTGACCGCAGCAACCCATGCAACCACACGCGCACTGCCATTAACAATTAAGCCGTCGATAATGCCACGATCGCCCGCCTGCCATAAACCTTGGCCAAGGCAACGCGCCGCCCGAGCCAACACTTGCTCGTTGAACCAGTCGGCATAGTATTTGTTCTCAAGAATGCGGTAAACGCCCGACATGCTGTTTTTGATGACCGCAGGCACACGTGGGTTAACTTGATAGCAGTACCAGCAAATAACAAAGCCAGCAAAAGCCAACCAGAAAGCCAAGGTGCTAAAGCCATGAACCGCGTACTCGACC
>DATGSD010000311.1:0-2587 GCA_035302965.1 Burkholderiaceae bacterium
AAAAGCGATTGTTAACGTATCACCGTCAATTGAAGTACGAATATTGGCCGCCGAATAATCGCCCAGTGTTGTGTTGTTTCCGAGAATTTTCAGCGTTTCGCCAATTTCAATAATACTGGCGGCACCTGTATTACCTTCGACGCTAATCCCGTCAGCTTGAGCACTGGTTGACAAAGGTAGGCCAGTGATCGCTAAGCTCGAAACGACCGCTGCAACCAAACGCAGCCTGCGTGCGCTTGAGCTGCGTTTACCGCGGCTTTGTACATTCTCAGCGACGGCGACGAAAGTGCCCGTACTTTCGTTATAAATGCTTTTGTAAGCCTTATTCACAGTTGCTCCCAGTTACTTAAAATGCAATTGGGGCAAATCATGGCTTGACGAGCGAAAAATTACTTATGCTAAATAAGCAAAAGGTTTGAATTGCAGCAAGATCAACTCAAATTGTTACTCAATTTACAAGATTTGACGATCGGTAATCGCTAGGGCTCATTCCAACAAGCTGACGAAAAGCAGTGGCGAAGTTGGGCGAAGTTGAGTAACCCAGCTCAATGGCAATTTCGGTAATGGGTATTCGTGTTTCGGCCAGCAATTGTTTGGCTTTTTCTACTCGCTCTTGCCGAATATATTGGAAAACCGTTGTGTTTAAATGAATTTTAAACACCTGGTTGATGGCGTTAACGGTTTGATCAATCTCTATCGATAAGTCTTGCACGCTTTTAATTTTGCCGATGTTTTCTTGAATGGCGTGCATGGCTTGCCGCAAAACAACGCGATCACTCTCGGGTTTTACCTCGGCTAATAAAGCTTCTTTGTCAGGTGCCAGGGTAATAGGTGGCTCGTGACGTGAAAGGTGAAGGCGCGCGCGCAAAGCAAGCTCTTTTGAAACCAAGCCGTAAGTAACATAATCGTCGGCTCCGGCTTCCATCGAGTCGATGCCGATATCGATGCCATCGTCGGCCGTAATAACCAACACCACCTGTTCATCAAGGCTGTTATGTAATTTAGCCTTTGCAATTTCTAGCGCTACGGTGGGGTCATTTTCAAAGGCGTCTACAACAACCAAACGCAAGCCATTCGGCCTATTCGTAATTAACGAGTGTAAATCACTAAAAAACAAAAAGTTGGTGGTGAGTGGCCGTAAGGCTTGTGTATAACTTGAAATTCGCTCGGGTACCGAGCTTACAATTGCGCACAAAAAATCTTTCATAGCCAACACCGGTTAATAATTCGTTACTTGCTACCTGCAATAATGAAATTGTTTTTCATTGTTTTTTCATCACAACAATTACAGCCTGTAGGCCTTAAGGCTTTGACGTGTTTCGTAACGAATTACGTTGCAATTAGCTGTACACTGCTTCGTCAACTATATCTAAAAACGTAACAATTTCTCGTTTTTAGCGACGTTAATTAACAAAGCTTTAACGTTCTTCTGTGCCCCACCCTAGAATTTCTTTAATCGTTGCTTTTATCCAACAGTATGCGTTTCCGTTTTAGCCGCCAAGAAGCGGCCTTAATTGGCATTACCGTAATTTGGGGTGCGACGTTTTTAATTATCCAAGCCGCAATGCAGTTTAGCGGCCCATTATTTTTTGTAGGTTTGCGATTTACGTCGGCTGGCTTATTAGGTGCAGTTTTATTTCGACCCGCACTACATCGCCTGACAAAAACCGAATGGCTAGCCTGTTTGTCGATAGGCTTTGGTTTGTTTTTAGGCTATGGCTTACAAACCTGGGGCTTGCAAAGTATTGCTAGCAGCCAGTCGGCCTTTATCACGGCGCTCTATGTGCCGTTTGTGCCGCTTTTGCAATGGCTAATCTGGCAGCGCTTGCCTACTCGCCGACAAGCAATCGGCATTATTTTGGCTTTTATCGGGCTTATGCTTTTAGCCGGGCCCGAGCAAGGACAGATATCGTTTAGCGCGGGCGAATGGGCAACTTTATTAGGCGCCGTTATTATGGCTGCCGAAATTATCTTAATTGCGTATTTCGCGCCTAAAGTAAATATTCAGCGGGTTACCGTTATGCAATTATTGCTTGCCGGCATTTTGGCCTTTATAAGCATGCCATTTGCCAGCGAATCCATCCCAAAGTTTTCTTGGGTGTGGGTAAGTGCCGCCTTAGGCTTAGGGGCGGCAAGTTGTTTAATACAGCTAACCATGAATTGGGCCCAACGTAAGGTTGATGCCAACCGAGCCACGGTTATTTATGCCAGCGAGCCTGTTTGGGCAGGCCTATTTGGCCGCCTGGCCGGCGAACGCCTGCCCGTTTTAGCCTTAGTAGGGGCGGCCTTAATTGTTATTAGTGTGCTTAGTGGCGAGCGGCGAACCGGCAAAACCAAAGCCATCAATCGTTTTAAAAATAGAACACTTAGTGGCAAAAAACGCTCTTAACAAGCTATTGTTGCGGCCTTATTATTGAAGTCTGTTTTAAACAACTCGATCGCCAGAACACCAGCTGGCGGTTTTTAGACCATGCACAGCAAGAATTAGGAGTAAAAAATGGCAAAGGTTCTCGTCCTTTATTATTCCGCTTATGGGCATATTGAAACAATGGCCGAGGCAATTGCAGAAGGCGCTCGTGAGGCCGGC
>DATGSD010000312.1:0-4133 GCA_035302965.1 Burkholderiaceae bacterium
GACAAGGGGCTGGCAAGCACCGGCTTGCTGGCACATGTGCTGGTGAGCAAGTACGCAGACCATCTGCCGCTGTATCGCCAGGAAAAGATCTTCGAGCGCGCCGCAGTAAAGCTATCTCGCTCGACGCTCGCGGACTGGGTGGGTGTGTGCGGCGTACGCTTGCAGCCGCTGGTGGATGCCTTGCGCGAAACGATTCTTCAACGCAACGTCCTGCACGCTGACGAAACGCCCGTGACGATGCTGCGTCCAGACACGGGCAGAAAGACGCACAGGGCGTATCTATGGGCCTATGCGCCAGGCGCGTTCGACGATCTCAACGCCGTCGTCTACGACTTCACGCCAAGCCGTGCCGGTGCGCATGCGCGCGACTTCCTCGGTGACTGGCACGGCAAGCTGGTCGTAGACGACTTCGGCGGCTATAAAAAGGGATTTACGAACGGCATCACGGAAATCGGGTGTATGGCCCATGCTCGTCGCAAGTTCTTCGAGCTGCACGCCGCCAACCAAAGCCAGCTTGCTGAGCAAGCACTTCGTTATATCGGCGAGCTCTACGAAATCGAGCGTGAAACCAAGGCACTGGACGCGACCCAGCGATGGTGCATACGACAGGAAAAGGCCAAGCCGCTTGCCGATAAGTTGCACGCCTGGATGCTGGCCCAACGAATGCGTGTGCCCGATGGTTCCGGCACGGCCAAAGCCCTGGACTACAGCTTGAAACGCTGGATGGCCTTGACCCGCTACCTGGACGATGGCTGCGTGCCCATCGACAACAACCACATCGAGCAGCAGATCAGGCCGGTGGCCCTTGGAAGAAAAAACTGGCTGTTTGCCGGATCCTTGCGTGCGGGCAAACGCGCTGCCGCCGTGATGAGCCTGATCCAGTCCGCCAAGCTCAATGGACACGACCCCTACGCCTATCTGAAGGACGTGCTCACGCGTCTGCCCACGCATCCGAACAGCCGGATCGAGGAATTGCTGCCGCATAACTGGCAACCCACACCGACAGAATAATTAAAAGGCCCGCCTGCGCGGGCGTCAACGTGTGTTCACCGGACGGTTACGCTCACGCGGCGAATTATAAAGGTGCTGTCATGGCGAACCGTTTGCTATAGCCGCTTAGATTAAAAAAACCCCAAAGGCTAGGTAGATGTCTAACCTTTGGGGTGTAGTTCAAGCCCTGGGCGCTTAGCTATTTTCTATCAGTCATAAACTTCCCGCTTGGGGCGTCGGCTTCTTTTTGGCGGCGGGTTTCGCCGTCGATGCCGCCGTCGATGGCCCATTCGGCAAAGCGTGTGGGGGCGGGTTCGAATTCGCGCGGCTCCCAGTGTTCGTCAAGCTGGTCTTCGTCGGCGTAGTATTCGATTAGGCCGCCCGCGGGGTTTTTAAAGTACCAGAAGTAGGCCGATGAGATGGGGTGACGCCCGGGTCCAAGCTGGGTTTCCCAACCGCAACGATCAAAATGCAGGCCGCCACCAAACACTTCGTGGATGTCGCGTACAGTGAAGGCAACGTGGTTGAGGCCGACCTTTTTGTCGGGGGTTTGTAGCAAGAATAGGTCGTGATGGCCGCCGTCGGCGTCGCAGCGCATAAACACGCCACGGCCTGGGTAAGAGTCAGACACGACAAAGCCGAGCTTATCTTGGTAGAAGGCGGCGGCTTTATCGAGGTCGGCCACAAATAGCACCACATGGCCCACCTCAATGGGTTCAGCACGGTCATAAATGGGTGCACGCTGATTAACACGCGGTTTTTCGTTCCAGGTGTTCATTTGCGCGGTTTCAACCGTAATATCGTGTTTTTGCGTAAGCCGAAAGCGCAATTGCATGCCACTTGGGTCGAGGCACACAATTTCGTTGTTCTCAAATTGAAAGTCAGGTTCGTTGGCTAACTTACTGGCTAAGCGTTTCAGCACGGCGTCAGATGATACCCCCCAAACCACTTCGCGCAAGGTAGGCCCTTCTTCAAAAGCCGGCGCAAAGTTGGGGTCGTCGGTTTTTACGACATGTACGTGGCAGCCGTTTAAGCAGGAAAACGCCAGGCGATCGGCGGTTTCTTCTTGCAAGCTCAAGCCCCAGTCGGAGAAAAACTTTTTGCAAACGTCGAAGTCGTTTGCGCCGTAAGTAATACCGTCAATACCAATAATATCCATGGTGTTTCCTTATCGGTAATTTGGCAAGGTGGGTTTAAACCGCTGTGGCAACGTTCGGTGCCATAAAACGACCCCCACCCTACCCTTTGTTATGAATTTGCCCAAGGAATGGGTTGTTCGTTTAAACCCCAGTAAAGGCTTTTTTGCTCCATATAGGGCAGCAGGCCTAGGCGGCCTTTTTCGCGGCCTAAGCCGCTGTCTCGCCAGCCGCCAAATGGGGTTGCAATAGAAAACTGTTTATAGGTGTTAATCCAGACATTGCCGGCTTTTAGCGTGCGTGCGAGTTGCCAGGCTTTTTTGTAATCGCGGGTCCAGATGCCGGCCGCCAAAGCGTAGACGCTGTCGTTGGCTTGTTGGATGAGATCGTGGAGGTTGTCGAACGGCATAGTAACCAACACGGGGCCAAAAATTTCTTCTTGGCAAATGGTGTTTTGGTTGTTTAGGCCATCGATAATGGTGGGCTCGAGGTAGTAGCCCTTATCGTAAATATCGCCTTGCGGGCGCTTGCCACCGGTTAAGATTTTGCCGCCCTCTTTAAGCCCCATTTCGATGTAGCGCTCAACCGAGGCGCGATGGCTTTCGCTAATAAGCGGCCCCATTTGGGTGGCTTCATCGGCTGGGTCGCCAACGCGCAAGGCTTGGGCGCCTGTAACTAAGCGCTGTAAAAAGTCATCGTATAAATGGCGCGCCACAAACAAACGCGAGCCGGCAATACACGATTCGCCACTCGAGCTAAAAATACCAAACAACACACCGGCTACGGCATGATCGAGGTCGGCATCATCGAGCACAATGGTGGGCGATTTACCGCCTAACTCGAGTGAAACCGACATCAGCTTGTCGGCGGCGATGCGTGCAATGTGTTTACCCACGTCGGTGCCACCGGTAAAGGCAACGCGGCGCACTAGCGGATGGCGGGTGATTAAATCACCAATTACCGAGCCGCGACCCGGTAACACGCTAACTAAGCCTTTAGGCAAGCCAGCCGCTTCGCAAATACGGGCTAATTCGAGGGCCAATAAAGGGGTAATTTCGGCAGGCTTTACTATTACCGCATTACCGGCTGCCAAAGCGGGAGCCATTTTTTGCGCTTCACTAGCAATAGGTGAATTCCAGGGCGTAATGGCCGCAACCACCCCCATAGGCTCGTAAACACTCATGGTAAAAAACTCGCCCCGAGTAGGCGTAAGTGTTTCTTCTAGGGTTTCGACGGCCGATGCGAAAAACTGAAAAGTTGCGGCGGCGCTGGCTACCAAGGCGCGGGTTTCGCTAATGGGCTTGCCGTTATCTAAGCGCTGTAGTTGCGCTAGATCTTCGGCTTGCTCGCGAATTAAATTGGCGATGCGATATAAAACGGCCGCTCGCTCGTGAGGTTTAGCCGTTGCCCAACCAGAGGTTTCAAAAGCCTTTTGCGCGCCTTGTATGGCCTCTTCAACGTCATCGGCATTAGCTGCGTTTAAACGCGCAATAACTTCGCCGGTAGCCGGATAATGGCTGGTATATTCTGGGCCTTGGCCCGGGCGCCATGTGCCGGCAATGCACAAAGGCCACGATTTAATTTCTGTCATGACACTTTCCTAGTTGTAGGCTTTGCGCCAAGCAGTTTGGCACAAACCCAAAGCCATTTACACGGCAAGCGTTTGCACCCGATTTTTTAATGCACGAACAATGCTCAACACCGTAAGGGCAGATGTTTTTGGGTTATCGGGTAATGGATTGCCACTAAGTGTTACTTCGATTTTGCCAAACGCACCCTCGGCTTGGTAATGGTGGATGTTTTGCTTAACTGTGGGGTCGGCCCAAAGCTCGACCCGAGTTTTGTCTAGCCCCAAGCCCGCTAGCGACAAGGTGGCGGCTACATTTGCGTTTTTAGGGTAGTCACGAGCCGCATCGCGGGCCGAGCCATCAAAAAAACGGGTAGCTTGGTTTAACTGGTTTAAATCGACCACTTTTTCGGCCGGCGAACCTAGCCAACCTTTTGGCG
>DATGSD010000313.1:0-6156 GCA_035302965.1 Burkholderiaceae bacterium
ACGTTAGCCGCCTTTTTAAGCAGCACTATGCCCTAACGCCATCAGAGTATCGACAGCAACAGCAAGAAAACCATTCTGCCAAACAAAACTAGCTACAAGCCCTAACCTGCCTGTTAAAGCTAACTGGCTGATTCACTTTAATGAAACAGCCGCTTAACCTAAACCCAATGCTAAGCAAAAAATGGTCGCAATTCGCTGAATATTTGCTTAGTAAACAGCATCTAAAGCGCTGTTACGGTTGTTTAAAAATATCGTCGAGGTCTTCGGCCTGTGGCATACCATTGTGCTTTTGCACTAAACCTTCAGAGTCAAGCACGACAATACCCGGCGTGCCTCGAAAACCCATAGACATCATTAAATCGCGGTTTTCTTCAAGCGCTGTGGCAACCTCGGTGGGGATGGTGGCTAACGGTGTGATGCCGCCACCATCGAAAGCGTTTTCATTTTCTAACAATGCTTCGCTGGGGTTGTCGGCTGCAAGAATGGCTGCTGCCTTGCCTGCACTATCGGGGCGGATGACGCCAACCATTAAGTGCCTAAGCTGAACTTTACCACTGTGCACCCAGGGTCGGGCTGCTTCCCAGAACAAATGGCAATAAGGGCAGTTGGCGTCGGTAAACGTGTAAATAACGCGTGGGGCTTCGGATTTACCGTCTTGCACCCACGTGGCTGCCTCTAGCTTGGCCCATTGTTCTTGGCTGATGGGTTTGGCAACCAGCTCGTGTAAGGCTGCTTCATCGACAGGCTGCGCTTGGCTGTTTAAGCGAGTACCCACTACCGCCGAGCCATCGGGCAAAACGTAAATGGCAACGGGCTGATCGCCCCCTAAGCCGGCAAAGGCACGCACTCCTTCAGGGGCATCGAACTCGTGCACATGGCGCAAACCCTGTGCCTCTAGTTGCTTGATAGCGGCGGGCTTTTCGTTAGAGTTGGAATCAGCCGCTGCCAGGCCAGTAAACAAAAGGGTGATGATGCTAAATAAAATAGTGCTTAATTGCCTAAAAACCATTATGTGTCCTTTTAAAACAAGGGCTTTGCAAATAGTGGCTTGCATTTACCGAATCGCCAAACTATTCGGCGAAATGAAATCAACTTGCAGAAATCGATCGAGCTTTATCAGATTGGCTTGAGTACAACTGGTTCCATTGCTATCGTCCAATAGGGCTTGTAAGCAATGTAAATTGAAGTGTACGCTTGCGCTGACCTAGCAAAAAATGGCTTAAGCAGCCGCCGTTGCGCATAACTGGCCAGCATTGCTTATACTGCCGCCAAACTAAGATAAATCGTATTGGAACAAAACAGGGTTCTGATTGAACGCCGCTAATCATGGTACACAAATAACAAAATGTCGCTAGAACTCATTTTTTTGCTTTTTTTGCTGGGCTTGTTGAGTGGCTTCAGTGCGGGCCTACTAGGCGTTGGTGGCTCGGGCGTGCTTATCCCGTTTTTAACCATTATTTATAGCGCCCACCATTTTCCTCACGCTTATGTGGTGCATATGGCCATTGCCACAGGTTTGGGCACGGTGTTCTTCACGTCAGTTTCAAGCCTTTATGCTCATTACCGGCAAGGTGATGTTGTTTGGCGCATTGTGTGGCTATTTTTGCCCGGGCTGTTTGTTGGTGCGTGGTTGGGGCCATTAATTGCCTCTTTGATGAATACCAAGGTATTAGCAACCACGTATAGCCTGTTTCTCCTGTTTTCGGCTTACCGCATTGCGCGCAAGCCCAAACAAACAAAAACCGACAAACCCCTACCCAAAACCCCCGCCATGATTGGCGTCGGAACCATTATTGGCACTTATGGCGGCTTAATTGGCTCAACCGGCACCTCTATAACGGTTCCTTTTTTAACTACACACTCGCTCAAAATGAACCAAGCGGTTGGCGTTGCCGCCGCAATGGGCGTGCCCGTAGCCTTTATCGGCTCATTAAGCAATATTTACCATGGCTGGAGCGTACCGTTATTGCCAGCCCACAGCCTAGGTTTTATTTATGCTCCGGCTGTTATTTGCTTGGCGGCTGGCAGTATTTTGGCAGCACCGTTTGGTGCCAAGCTCTCAAAACGTTTGTCCGACCACATCTTAAAAATTATTTTTGCACTGATGCTAGTGGGTTTATCGGCTTATATGTTGCTAAAAGCACTGCACTAACAAACAAAAGATGATCTGCTGGTTTACACCTTAGTCATCGAAAGCAAGTAATGGGCTTTAGCGAAAATAGCACGCCAACACATTTATTTAGGAGTCTGAATGGAAATCACACTTAGCGGCTACTACACCCTGATCATCGCCGCCGTTATTATGTTGATCGGACATTGGCTCGTCTTTAAAGTACGATTTCTTTCTGATTTCAACATCCCCGAACCAGTGGTTGGCGGCCTTTTAGCGGCCATCGTTGTTTACCTCTTAAACCTAACAACAGGGGTGGTTTTTACGTTTAGCGCCGACTTACAAACCACTTTTATGTTGATGTTTTTTGCTTCTATTGGGCTTAGCGCCGATTTTGAGCGTCTAAAAGCCGGTGGTAAACCCCTAATCATTTTTATTGGCGTGGTTGGCGCATTTATTGTGTTGCAAAACATTGTCGGGGTTTCACTAGCGGCCTTAATGGGGCTTAAACCGCTAATCGGTTTAGTTGCAGGATCGATTTCTTTGACAGGCGGGCATGGCACGGCCGCCGCTTGGGGCTCAGTGCTCGAACAGCAATACGGCATAACCGGAGCAATGACGCTAGGCATTGCCATGGCCACCTTTGGTTTGGTTATTGGCGGTATTATTGGCGGGCCGGTTGCGCGGCATTTACTCCACCGGTTAAAAAAACAGCCCCAAGAGCGCGACCCTGCCCGCACCACCCAGCAGGCGGTTTCGGGTATGCCTCGGCAAGCGCGCCAGCGTGATCCGCACGATGATCACGGCAATTTAACCTTCGACTTATTCGACCAACCGCGCTTAATTAACGCCTATGCGTCAATTCAGACCCTAGCCATGTTTGCCGGCTGTTTAGCCGCGTCTGACCTGCTCGCTCTTTGGACCAAAGGCAGCTGGATCGAACTACCCCAGTTTATATGGGCTTTGGCAAGTGGCGTTGTTATTAGAAACGTCTTAACCCACGTGTTTAACTTCACCATGTTTGACCGCGCCATCGACGTTTTTGGAAGTGCCTCGCTATCGCTTTTTTTAGTTATTGCCTTACTAAGCCTGAAGCTTTGGGAACTGGCCGATTTAGCCGGCCCCGTATTAATAATTTTAGCGGTCCAAACGGCTGTCATGATGGCATACGCCGTATTTGTTACCTTCCGAATTATGGGAGCCGACTACGATGCCAGCGTTTTGTCGGCCGGCCATTGTGGCTTTGGCATGGGCGCAACTCCAACCGCCATCGCCAATATGCAGGCCATTACCGATCGCTATGGCGAGTCGTATAAAGCCTATTTAATTGTGCCTTTGGTTGGTGCCTTTTTTGTTGATTTAATTAACGCCTTTATTTTGCAGGTGTTTACGCAAATACCGTTTTTGCAGTAAGGCTAACACCAGCCGATATTAACGGCTGCTAGCACTGCCCGCCAGCGCGCCAGCTTGGTCGCTGCTTTCTTCTTTGCGTGGGTAGCGCTGCGCCATAACGGCGCACACCATAAGCTGGATTTGATGAAAAATCATTAGGGGCAGCAAGGCTGGGCCGATGGCACTAGCGCTAAATAACACTCCCGCCATAGGCACCCCTGTTGCCAAACTTTTTTTCGAGCCACAAAAAACAATGGTAATTTCGTCGGCGCGGTTAAAACCCAGCTTGCGGGTTGTCCACATATTAACCCCAAGCACAATAAATAGAATAAAGCAGCTAACCACCACAACCCAAAGCAAAGCACCCGTGCTAACTGTCTTCCAGAGCCCACCGACTACAGAGTCGCTAAAGGCCGTGTAAACAACCAGCAAGATGGAGCTGCGGTCAACCATAGAAACAAGACTACGATGAGAATCCATCCAACGCCCGATTAAAGGGCGCATGGCATGACCAATTACAAAAGGCACAAGTATTTGCAGGCTAATTTTTTGGATGGAATCGATTAATGTGCTGCTATCGAGTGCCGAAATATCGGTACCTAAAATAACGCGCAGCAAAAGCGGCGTAATGACAATGCCAACAATGCTAGATGCCGAAGCAGCACATACAGCTGCTGGTACGTTGCCACGCGCAATTGATGTAAAAGCTATGGCCGATTGCACGGTGCCAGGCAACACCGCCATATACACCACGCCAACCGCTAGTGGTTCACCAATTAACGGCACAAGCAGCGGGTAAAGCCCCCAGCCTATTAGGGGAAAGATAACAAAAGTCCAGACAAAAATAACAATATGCAAGCGCCAATGCATCACACCCGCGATAATGGCCTCGCGCGATAATTTGGCCCCATGCAGAAAAAACAACAGCGCAATTGCTGCTGTTGTCAGCCACTTAAAGAATACGGCGCCATCGCCATAAGCCGGAAAAAACGAAGCCGCTGCAACTGCAACAATTATGGCAATGGTAAACCGATCAAAAAGCAGGGATAACTTCAATGGTTACTACCTTTACTACGCGGAAAAATCGACGGTTGAGACAAGCCCAAAGAGCCGTACGATAAACAAAAACGGGGGCTTAGTGGTGACAAACCGTAACATGATAATTAACTAAGCGGCATGGCACGGCCTTCGCGTCGGCGGTCGCGTAAATCTTTAAAGGCCACTAACAAGGCCAACACCACAACCGATGCTATTAACACGAAACCCACAACAACCGAGACCGACCACGACCAAAACTGCAAGCAAGCAAAAACCGCTGCCGTTACAATAGCCAGGCCTACCGAAGTACCAATACGCTGGCCAGTTTGCATAATCGCCCCCGAGCTGCCGGCATAATCGAGCGGCACATCGGCCAAGGTTAAAGCTTGGTTGGGGCTAATTACCGAGCCTTGCCCGGCGCCAATTAGCGACAAAGACAACAACAACCACCAAATACTGATGTAGCCCATGGCGCTAAGAATAATAACCAAAATGCTGCTAAGCAAACCACCGATTGCTAAAAACAAACCCGCAATGACAATGCGTCGCCCATAAGAGGCCACCCGTTTACCCGACCAATGGGCCGAGTACGCCGATACCAAGGCCGACGGAATACCCAAAGAACCCGCTTCAACCGCTGATTGCTGAAGGGCCTCTTGGGCGTAAAGCGGCACCAGCACCCATATACTCGTCATGCCTAAAAAATATAGCGTCATGATGATGGTGCCGTTGGTAAAACTGGGGGTGGAAAATACGGCAAGGTTAACCATGGGGCTGTTACCACGGCGTTCATAAAAACGCTCCCAGTGCACCCACAGGTAAACCAAAACCAAGCCTAGCGGCAGCAGCAACCAGGTGAGCCAACCCGTTTGCGACTCGACAAAAGGAAATAAAACCGCCAAAACGGCTAAACCTAGCAGCAACGAGCCAACTGGATCGAGTTCGCGTAATAAGCTTTTAGAGCGCCTGTCTTTCTGTTGACGCGATAAAAACAAAGGCCTAGGAAACCACCTCCAGGCAAGCACAATAGCCAAAATGCCAATGGGGACATTCACTAAAAACGTAAGGCGCCAACCGATAGTTGGCCCCCCCATATCGATTAACAAGCCACCTAAAACCGGCCCGATAGCTACCGACAAACCAACGGCCGTACCAAAATAGCCAAAGGCTTGGCCACGCTCGGCACCACGGAAGTATTGCTGGATCATGCCAACCCCTTGAGGGTTAACCAAACCCGACGCTACCCCTTGCACAAAACGAGCAACGTTTAACCACAAGGCGTCGGGTGCGAAACCCGCAGCAATTGACGACAGTACAAATAAAACTAAGCCCGCGACAAAAATACCGCCACGCCCCAAAATATCGCCCGCTCGACCAGCAGCAACTAAAACCACCCCAAAAGTGAGCGCGTAACCGGATAAAACCCATTGGATGTCAGACTGACTGGCGTCGAGTGCATGCTGGATAGACGGCAGAGCAACGTTTACGATGCTGACGTTCATCAGCGCCATAAAAATAACGGTTAATAAGACAGCAAGCACTCGCCAGCGAACAGCAGCCGGCAGATCAGCACCTTTGTTTGCGTCAAAGCTTTGTGGAGGGGCTAAATCCGGGTT